>NZ_CAXTBM010000009.1:0-128361 GCF_964242765.1 uncultured Hymenobacter sp. | reverse complement strand
CCTTCGTACCGTTCGGATACTCCACTTTCGTGTCGCCGTCCTTGTCGATTTTCACCGTTTTGCCGTTGGCATATTTGATTTTCGTGTCGCCATTGGCCTTCTTCTCGTACTTCTCGATGGCAGGTCCGCGGCGGCGAGCGGGTGCTCCCGCAACGGGGGCAGCGGGAGCAGCGGTAGTATAGGGCGTGCCATCGTAGTAGGTGGCGCGGTTGGCGGTGTAGGTGTCGTACTGGTCGGGGATGATGGTGCGCACCTGCTGGTCAGTTTCGTCGTTGATGGCCCGCAGGGCGGCGTAACGGCCGGTGGTATCGGTGGTATATTGGGTAGTGGCCTCGTTGAGGCGGCGGCCCCGGGTGTAGTAGGTTTTCTCGATGCGCGTTACCACGACCGTATCAGTCAGTTTGAGGTCTTCGGCGACGCGGGCAGCTAGAGCGTCCGCATCGGAGCGGTAGGCTGCGGTGTCGGAACCGTCGCGGCTTGCCACTACCGCCGTATCAGCCGACGGCGTGGTGGCGGCATCAACAGCGGCGGGTTTGTCTTGGGTGCAAGAGGTGGCCGCCAGGGTGGCCGCAGCGGAAAGCAAGAGCAGGGTCTTCTGCATAAGTGTAAACATCTAATAAAGTTGGATATAGCCGAGTGGCTATGCTGCCGGCTGTTACGGCGCAGCTTCAGGTGAGGTTGTGGGACCAGGCAATTCGCTGTGCACCCCGCCAAAAATCACGCGGCCTCAAGTGCCTTGTTTGAACTGGCTGCTTGTTCGGCAAACCAGGCGAATGGAACGCTGACAGCAAGAAGCTGAACTTACGTATTAGCCGCAAACGCACTGAGTATGAATACTTAAAATCAAGCGCCAGCCAGGTTAGCTCTCAACCTCCTGCCGCTAGCCTTGCGTAGGGGAATGTTCTAATCCTTTGTTCTTTCCTCTTGCTATGAAACGCTTTTTGCTTCCGTTGCTAGTTGCCCTAACCAGCTTGCCCTTACTAACCAGCTGCAACGACGACAACGACGAACAACCCGAAAACCCCACTCTACCCGGGGCAACGCTAGCCCAGACTGCTACTTCGCAAGTTCAGTGGACCGGCGTGGCCGTGCTGCGTGATGGCCGCATCTTCGCCAATTTCCCGCGGATGGAAACCGATACAGTGCCTTACTCGGTGGCTGAAATTCGTGGCACGCAGGCCATTGCTTTTCCTGATACCACCTGGAATAACTGGAAACCGTCGTTGCCGGCCCAAAACCGCTTTGTGTGCGTGCAGAGCGTGTACACCGACGCCAACAACTTTCTGTGGGTGCTCGACGCGGGCTCGCCCCAGATGCGGGGAGTGGTGCGCGGCGGCGCCAAGTTGCTGAAGTTCGACGCCGGTACCCGCCAATTGGTGCAGCGCATTGATTTCGACGAAACGGTGGCTTACCCAACCAGCTACCTCAACGATGTGCGCGTGGATACGGAGCGCAACTTCGCGTACATCACCGACTCCAATCAGGGCGCCATCATCGTCGTGAACTTGGCTACCGGCCGGAGCCGCCGCTTGCTCGGCAATCATCCTTCCACCAAATCCGAGAACCTGATTCTGACCGTGGAAGGCCGGGTGTGGCGCAACCGCAGTGGCAAGCTTCCCTCCCTCGACTCCGATGGTATAGCGCTTTCGCCGGACCGCGAATACGTCTACTACCACGCCCTCACGGCCCGTACGCTCTACCGCATCGGGACGCAATACCTGCGCGATGAGTCGTTGCCGGCTGCCCAACTAGGCCAGCGCGTAGAAACCCTAGGAGACACGGGCCCGACTGATGGAATGATTTTCGATCCGGCTGGCAACCTGTATTTCACTAGCATAGAGTTGAACGCCGTAACGCGGCTTACAACCGAAAGGCAGCTTCAAATTGTAGTCCGGGACCAACAGCTTAAGTGGCCCGACAGCTTCTCTATCGGCCCCGATGGCGGGCTATACGTTACTACCTCCCAGTTGCACATTCCTCGTCCCCAACGAACTGAGCCGTTCCAAATCTTTAAAATCACGCTGCCGCAGTAAGTACTTTCAGTGAGCATCGAACAACCAGATAATAACTATAAAAGACCGCATGCTGAGCGAAGTTGCAGGCGAAGTCGAAGCATCCCACTCGTATAGTAAACTCTGACGCTTGCGCAACGATGCGGGCGAGATGCCTCGGCAAGCGGACGCCAGATCAAGCAGGACGGTTGGTTTGGCAATGTCAGCACGCCAGACTTCAGACTGAGCTTACATTCTCTTACTCTAGCAAATAGCGGCAAACGGCTAGTAGCTTTACAGTCTAGTCGGCAGCTTATGATGACAACAACGGAAGTTTCGGAAAACCCTACGGCTCAACGGGCGCGCATTGCTATTGCGTTGTTTTTCTTTTTATCGGGGTTTGGGTTTTCGACGTGGGCTTCGCGCATTCCCACCATTCAGCACCAGTTGGGGCTCGATGAAGCGCAGCTTGGCGGGGTGTTGTTTGCTTTGCCAATGGGCCTGATGCTCACGTTGCCCGTAACCAGCATCCTTCTTCAGCGCTTCAACAGCCGACAGGTGATGCTGGCAGGGGCGGTACTCTACAACGTGGCGCTGGCGCTGTTGGGCTTCGCGCAGGAAACGTGGCAACTGGTGGCGCTGCTGTTTTGCTTCGGCTCGTCGCGCAACCTACTCAACATTTCGGTGAATGCGCAGTCGGTGGGCGTGCAGGCCCTCTACGACCGATCCATTATTGCCAGCTTTCATGGCGTGTGGAGCGTGGCGGGCTTTGCGGCCGCGGCTGTGGGCACAGGCTTAGTGGCGGCCGGGGTGGTGCCGAAGTACCACTTTGTGGTGGTGGCAGTGGTGCTTACGGCCGTGGCCGTGTATTTTTTTCCAAGCACCCTCGACATTCCGCCCGACCCGGAGAAGCGCAAAGCAGGTTTTTCATTGCCTGACAAAACCTTGCTGAAATTCGGGATTATTGCCTTTGCCTCCATGGCGTGCGAGGGTACGATGTACGACTGGAGCGGTATCTATTTCGAAAAAGCTGTGCACATGTCCAAGGAAACGGCCACCATCGGTTTCGCGGTGTACATGGTAGCCATGACCGTCGGCCGCTTCAGCGGCGACTGGCTAGCCAACCGCTTTGGCGTCAAGCCGATGCTACACTACAGTGGCCTGCTCATGACGTGCGGTTTGGGTTTGGCCGCGCTGGTTCCGGTGCCGCTGGTGGCGGGCCTGGGCTTTGTGCTGGTGGGTCTCGGCGTTTCCTGCGTGATTCCGATGGTGTTCAGCATGGCCGGCCGGACGTCGGCGCTTAGCTCTGGCTCGGCCATTGCCGCTGTTTCGATGGTGGGTTATTTCGGATTTCTGGTAGTACCACCAGTCGTGGGCTTCGTGGCGAGGGCTGCTAGCTTGCGTTGGTCGTTTGGGCTGGTAGCGTTGCTAGGGGCCGTTGTGGTGGCACTGGTTCAGCGGGTGCGAGAGCCTAAGGCGCAGGCATCATGGGTTGGAGCGAAGAGCTTACAATAAAGTAGCCTCGGTGGGGCCGCGTCCGTCATTGCAAAAATGGCTAGCCGTGGTTTTGCTGAGGCTACGTGCTTTTTATAATTGACAGTCAGAACGGTTATGATAGGTTTCATGGATAAGTGCTTTGCAAGCAATATATAAATCAATATATATGCAGTGGCAGGCAACGGCTTGCACGCATTGCGCATCTAGAAGAGTAATAACCTTCGTTTCACTTTGTAAGCTCGAACCCGATGAACTCCTTTACGCTTTTTAATGCGCTGGCCGTGTCGGCGCTGGTTAGTTTATCTGCCTGTTCCGCTTCCGAGGCCCAACAAGTGCGGCAAGTCAACTCTTTTGAAACTGTGAAAGTCAGCGGCGCAGTGGACCTCTACCTGCGTCAGGGGTCCACTACTGAAGTGAAAGTGGATGCGGCGCCGGAAGTGTTGGAGTATATCAAAACGGAAGTATCCGGCAACACGCTTACCATCTACCGAGACAAGAAGTTCTCGCTCAGTGATTTGATGCGCAACAAGCCCGTGAAAGTGTATGTTACTACGCCCAAGCTCAGCGGCATAGAAGTGAGCGGCGCCTGCGATGTGAAAGGCGAAACCCCCATCAAATCCGACGACTTCCGCATCAGTGCCAGCGGCGCCTCCGACGTGACCTTGACCCTCAACGCCAACTCGGTGAGCACCGACGCCAGTGGCGCCAGCGACATTCGCCTCGACGGTCGGGTGGAGCGCCAGCGCGTGCAAATCAGCGGTAGCAGCGACTACCGCGCCTCCGACCTGCGCAGCGACAAAGCCAACATTAATGCCTCCGGTGCCAGCGACGCCTACGTGTACGTAGATGAAGAGCTATCCTCCCACAGTTCCGGCGCCTCCGACATCCGCAACAAGGGCAAGGCCCACAGCAGCCGCTAACCATTGCCCTTTACTTGTTTTCAGAAGCAGAAAGAACAGCTCTTGGGCCAGCTCTTTCTGCTTCTTTACTCCTAGACGCTGTTGTGTTTTACCACCTATTCTCTGGACTGCGGTAACTTGCGCCTCCATGCCTGAGCACCGCCACTTCCTCGTCCATAAGCCCTACGGCTTCCTTAGCCAATTCATAAGCAACTTTCCTTCGGAAGCCCGCAAAAAGCGCTTTCTTGGTGAATTGCACGACTTTCCAGAGGGTACCATGGCGGTTGGCCGGCTCGACGAGCACAGCGAAGGTCTACTTCTGCTCACCACCGACGGCCGCGTAAGCGAGCAAATCCGCCGCAAAGACGTGGAAAAGGAATACTATGCCCAAGTAGACGGCCTCATCACCGACCAAGCCGTAACGCAGCTTCAGGAAGGCGTACAAATTGGCCTCTCCGAAGGCAAGTACCAGACTCTGCCCTGCGCTGCCCACCGCCTTTCCTTGCCGCCCGACCTGCCCCCCCGCACCCGCCATATCCGCTCCGACCGGCACGGCCCCACCAGTTGGGTGAGCATCACCGTCACGGAAGGCAAGTACCGCCAAGTGCGCAAGATGACGGCCGCCGTGGGCTTCCCCACGCTCCGCCTGGTGCGGGTACGTATCGGCAGCATCTCGCTCGGCAACCTAGCGCCCGGCGAGGTGCGAGAGGTAGTAGCGTTCGAGGTGCCTAGCCTTCCAGCCGTGGCACCAACCAACTGATTTACTGCTGATAATCAGCTAGCTGCCGCATGCGGGCGGGGTCATACATTCGGCCACCTTTCACTACTAGCTTCACTTTGCGGATGTCGCGTATTCGCTGCAAGGGGTTGCCATCGACGATGAGTAAGTCGGCCTGCTTGCCGGCTTCAATGGAACCGGTACGCTGGTCTTGTTTCATGACGCGAGCCGGCGTGATAGTGGCGGTTTGCAAGGCTTGTAGGGGCGTCAGGCCAGCGTCCACGTACAACTCCAGCTCCCGCGCGAGGCTGGTCCCCGGAAACATCATGTCGGTACCCGCCACAAAAGGAATACCGTTGTCATGCAACGCTTTGACGAGAGCAACGAGACTTTTCTGGAAAGGCCTGGCTTTTTCGGCATCGGTGGGCGGCATGCCCATGTTCAGAAACAAAGGCTGTAAAGCTTGGGGTAAGCCGGCAAAAGCGGGTTCCAGCACATGGATATCGTCTTTGGTGGAGCGTAAAAACATTTCGTACACCCCCACCGTGGGGTCGATGACGGTTTGATGCTCCTTAAGGAAACGGAACACCCGGGCGCTGGCCGTGTCTTGCAGGTTGAGCGACCGGTCGGGGTTGCGTTTCAGGGCCATAGCCACGTATTGTATGTGGTTCACTTGGTCCATGCCGGCCTGCACCCCCTGAAAAATGGTCATGCCCTCCGGAATATGCCCCGTTACGGACAGCCCCACGCGGTGCGCTTCGGTGCAGATGGCCCGCACAATTTCCGGCTTCAACGAGCTGTAGAGCTTGATTTGGGCGAAACCACTGGCCTTGTAACGCTGCACCACCTGCGCGGCTTCAGTGGGCGTATTGGCCCGCACGATACCAAGCGCCCCAGGTCCGTCGCCGTCGATGATGCCGGCTTTGAGGATGTGCGGGCCCACGCCCTGGCCCGCGTCAATGGCTTCCTGAATGGCGTTGATATAGTTGAACTCGTTGCCACAATCACGCACCGTTGTCACGCCGGCGGCCAGGTAAGCCGGCCCCCACTCGGGCTGCTGAAAGTGCGCGTGCATGTCCCACAGGCCAGGCAGGATAGTTTGCCCGTCTGCATGAATCACCTCGGCTTTCCTCGGAATTTTGACGGTGCCCACCGTCCCCACTTGCTTGATTTTTCCGTTTTCAACAAGCACCACCGCATTCGAAATGGTGCGACCCTGCACTACATCTACCACGGTGCCGCCCGTAATGGCTAGTATTGGGTTCACCTTGGTGACAGAAACCTCCGTGGCCGCCGAGAACAGGCGCATACCGTAAGTGGCGGCCTTGGCGATGAGCGTGGGGAGCAAACTCTCGTAAGGCCGCCACATCATTTCCAGCTTGTCGCCTTCGGCGTCGTTGGTGATGACGCACATCAGCCGGCCTTGCTGATCGGTCCAGAGCAATTCATTGCCCCACACCAAGCCCTTTAGCACGTAGCGTTCCAGCACCAGCGGCTTGTTTTGGAAAGTAAGCTTGTCTTGCCCGTCGTGGGTGATGCGGACGGTGCCGGCAGGCAAAATCGGAAGGCTGGCCGGCCGGCCGTGCTGCTGCCAGTAGCGCAGCAGCACCATCTGCACCGTAGCCGGCGAATAGCCCGCCACCGGAAAGCTCAGCGGTGCCAGTGGTCGCGTTTCCACCTTCTCATCCACCTGAATACGAACCGTTTGGCCCTGAATTCGAATGGTGTCGTTGATGGTGGAAAAGCGCGAGGTACTGCCTTTGATGGCCAGACTCACCGGCTCCAGTGTTGGCGTCACTACCAGTTTGGCTTGCAACGGCACGGGTGAGTCCCGGTCCACAAATCGGAAATCCACGTCGTAGGTCAGCGTCTGCGCGGTGCGGGTCAGTCGGTACGTTTCCTTGCCAATGGGCTGCTCGAATTTGTGCAGCACAAACGTGCCACTATCGGCCAGGGTGCTTGGTTGCGTTTGGGCGGCAACTGGCAAGCGCAGAGCCAGTGTGGCCAGCAGTAGAAAATGGTGTTTCATAGCAGCTAGGCTTAGACAGCAATATACATATTGCAATTCCTATACTTCCCTGCTCGCAACTACTTTTTCCCTTTACAGCCCTTATGAGCCACCGATGGAAACAGCAAAGCCACAGCATATTCACGCTGTGGCTTTGCTGTGCACGCAATACTTGTCTCTACTGGCTTTCGTTTTCGCTACTTGGCAGCGGCAACTGGCGTGGCAAGACTGTTTAAGTAGACCTCCAACATCGTGTAGCCGCTTGCCTCCGTTTTGGCGCGGTCGGCGGGGTCTTTGGGGTTGAGGCGCTGCTTGGTTTCCCACGCGTCGGGCATGCCGTCATGGTCGGTGTCGGTGGGGGCTGGTTTGGAAGCCAGGACCGGCCACGCTTTCTGCGAAATGGAATACGGCGTACCATGTGGGTAGCCGCCCTGCACATCGATGATGCGCCCCGTGCGGTTGACCACGTTGCGGATGATGCGCTGATCCAGCGTGTCGCGCTTGGGCAGGCTGGCCCCAACGTGCTGTAATACTGCTTTATAGGCTTCGGCGGCGGTTTGGGTTGTTACAGGTCCTAAGTCGAAGGGCGCGGTGGCTTTGGCTTGCACGGTGTCGGCGGCGGTACCGGCGTTCATGGTCACGCCCGCCCAGTTGTGGCGCGTCACGTCGGCGCTGGCGTCTACGTAGTTGCCGGTCAGGTAGAACTTGCCGTAGGGCAGCGGGTTGCTGCCGGTAGTTAGCTTGTAGGGGTTTAGCACCCGCGTCTTCACGTTGTCCTTGGTGGAGGGGCCGTACTTGTAGTAGTTATTCACCACGTTGTAGTTGCCACCCTCACCGGCGTACACATTGTTTTCGCCCCAATTGTAGAGCACATTATTGCGAAAGTCCACGTTTTCGTAGCCGGCCGGGTGCGTGTAGCGGCTGCCGTTGAAGCGGGGCGTGCGGTTTTTGCAGCTGGCAAACAGGTTGTGGTGCATGGTGGCGTGCTGCCCGCCCCAGATGCCCCCGAATCCGTGCTGCTCGAAATCTTTGTCGCCGGTTTCAAAGTGGTAGGAGTAGTTGAGCGGCTCGCTGATCAGGTTCCACTGCAAGGTGGTGCTGTCGCCTTCGTACACTGAAAAGCACTCGTCCGTCGACCAGCTCATGGTGCAATGATCCACGATGAGGCGGCTGTTGCGCATACCGCCAAATGCATCGTCGCCACCGCCTCCGTTTACTTGGCCTTGGTTCTGGTTTTTGTCGCCCATACGGAAGCGGACAAACCGGATAACAACGTTGTTGGCTTTCAAACTCACCGGATAATCAGCCAAGCAAATACCGTCGCCGGGCGCAGATTGGCCGGCTATGGTGGTGTTGGACTTGCTGATGGTGAGCGGCGACGCCAAATGAATGGTGCCCGATACCCGAAACACAACGGTGCGCGCCGCCGCTGGTTTGGTTAGCGCATAACGCAGGCTGCCGGGCTGGTTGTCGTCGTTGAGGTTAGTGACTTCGAAAACAGTAGTTGGCGCGGCCATCGAGCCCCGGCCGCCAGATGTGAAACGACCCGCTCCCTCCGCTCCCGGAAAGGCTAATGGCGACGTGGCCACCGGACCCGCCCCCGTTAGGGCCAGCGCCCCTAGGCCAACCACTGCGACAGATAGATAGCAAGCCCGGTACGCATCACGAAGCATAGAAACAAGAAACATAAAAGCAAACCAACAACGCAGGTGAAGTATAGAAGCAAAATAGGGCACCAAGTCGCGGATGGCTTCATAACCGCAGGTTGATATTAGTGAAATGCCAAGCTGTGAGAGCAGTAGCAGGCGTATTTCTTTGTGCAATCGATGTCGGCAACGTTGCCAGCACGCGCAGTTACCGCAGGATTTTTTCTTCAGGGAGTTAATAGTAAGGATGTGGTGTTCGGTAGAGCATACCGGCGCAGTGCTATTAAGCTTTGCTTGAGTAGGCCACTGCCACTACAAGCAGATCCTGCCTATGACCACGAAGCTTTGCACTTCAGCTTATACCAAGCGAAGTAGTGGGAATGCCTGAGTTGGGTTGGGGGTGTTTAGTTGAACTTCTCCTAGGCTTTCGTAAGCGCGCCAATCCCAGCAATCTGCTTACCTTGGAAGTTAGCATGCTGCGTTTACAGGCTAACAGATCGTTATTTTGGCTTATTCGATGAAGCGTTTTCTCTTTTTCCTTTTGTTGTGCTTGCCGCAGGCGTTATGGGCCCGTACGCCCTTAGAGCCGCTGCAAATTGCCCGCGAATTTGTGGATACCGATGGCTGGCCGGAAATGAAGGAGCATCTCTGCTGCGAAGCCGAGCAACAAGCTAAAAACCAAACGCTCGGCCAGCAGATCCCCGCCCGACTGCAACGGAGCTGCCAGTTGCTACAGCAAGGCGCTAGCACCGCCGTAGTAGCCGTGGAGCTGCGCGACTCCTTGGTTCGCAACGACTTCTACCTGCATTTCGCCAAAGAAGAAGATACCTGGAAGCTGCAAGCTATTCGAAGCTTGTCGATGACGCAGCTTGGGCCACCCATGCTGAAGCTGCTGACCACCATGCCCCCCGCCGAGGTGGCCCAATACAACCAGAAACACCCCGACGCCGACCACGACTTCACGGTAGGTAACCTCAAGCTCTGGATTGGCGCCGACGCCGACATCATCGACCACTTCACCCGTAACCAAGCTGCTTTCCAAAAGGCCCTGCGCTTAGTGCAGGCACGCAAATACTTCCCCACCGATACGGCCGCCAACGAAGAAGCCGCTAACACCGACCCGGAAGTGCGTGCGCTGCTTCGGAAGCTCTACATCAGCCGCGTCACGCAGCAGGATACCGACTGCAACACCTGCATCGAGTTCATCATCGGGGGCCGCATCGACAATACAGTTGGGCTTCTTTATCAACCCAAAGCCGCGGACGTTCCCAAAATGACCCCCAACCGGCTTATTGTCGTCAAGCCCATTGCCAAAGGCTGGTACCTCTACAAAACCACCAGCGTCAACAACTCCCGATAGCCAAATTCAGCTAAGCAGGCATTCACTAATCAACAAACCGTCCTGCTAAGCGGAACTGAAGCAGGACGGGTTGTAAGGTGGTATAGCAACTAGGCAAGCAGGTGAGTGTCGTCCTTTAGTTGAACCCCCGATAGTTTGCGGCGGAGCGACTCGCTTAGTAGAAAGAAAAGCCGATCTGCTGCTAGATCATAAGTAAGCCCTTCGGGCCGGATATTGGAAACGCAGTTACGCGCCTCATCGGTGAGGCCAGGGCGGGGACCATACGTGAAGTAAGCGCCGAGGCTATCGGGCGAGCTGAGGCCGGGCCGCTCCCCAATTAGAATTAAGGCTACCTGCGCCCGCAGCAACTCACCTATTTCATCCCCGATAGCCACCCGCGCCTGTGCTGCCAGTACGAGCGGCGCCACCCGAAAACCTGCCTGCTGCAACTTGGGTAGCAACCGTTGCAGTAGTGGCACGGCGTGCTCGTTTACAGCTTCGGCCGACAAACCATCGGCCATTATTAAAACCAAATCAACGCCTTGCGTGCCGTGTTTTTTTAACTGCGTGCGCGCTTCTTCGTGCAGCTGCCGGCCTAAATCAGGGCGTTGCAAATATTCTTGCCGGTCATGGGCTTTGCTATGAACTTGTAGCAAAGGCAGTTGCAAGGAAGCCAGGGCCGCGAGCAGCTTGTCCGGGTCCAGCGCCGAGTACACGGCGTCGCGGGCATGAGCGTGGGCCAACCGAAAAGCCAAAGCTTCGCGCAAGGGCACACTCGTACCGGTACGACCCAGCGCTATCCGAGCGGCCGTGTGCGCTTTCAGCGTGGCCCACGGGTCGGGGGCTGGGTTTTCGGGTTGGTAAGGTGCGGGTAGTTCGACCATTGCACTTCATGAAACTACTTACTTAGCTCCGGACGGGCAGAACGATTCAGGAGGTTAAGAAGCACCCCATTGGTCCAGCCGAAGCCATCTTGAAGAGGATATTCGCCGCCACCGGCGGGAAGGCGCGTGTTGATGACGTTGTATTTCTCGAGCAGCTTACCGGTTTGCTGAAACACGCGGGTATTCAGGCGAACCCAGCGGGTGGCAATGGTGTCGGCGAGGGGCTTTTGGTTGTAGCGGGAAAGGCCCTGGATGGCTATATACTGCAAGGGTGCCCAGGCATTGGGCGCATCCCACTGCTGGCCACTGGTATTGAGCGTGGTCAGCAGTCCACCGTCCTTCAAGAAATCAGCTTTAAGCCCAGCGGCCACTTGGCTGGCCTGCTGGGGGGTTGCCACCCCAAAAAACAGCGGAAATACGCCCGCCAAGGTGCGGATGGCGGCAGGGCGCTTCTGCGTGAAATCGTAGTCGGTGTACCAGCCGGCGGTTTTGTTCCAGTTGTAGCGTTGAATAGCCGCGCGGCGCTGTTTCGCTTTTTGCAGCCAGCCGCTGGCCGTTGAACGTTGGCCCTGCACGGTGTAGGAGCGAGCCAGCGTTTCTTCTAGGTTGAGCAACAAGCAGTTCAGATCGACGGGCACCAGCTCGGTGGTGCGGATAGTAGCCAGTGTACCGGCCGGCCCAAACCAACGGGTGCTGAAGTCCCAACCCGAAGCGGCGGCGGCCCGGACGTTGCGGTAGAACTCGGCGGGTGGACGGGCACTAAGCCGGGCCGCTTCCACGTCTTGGACATAGGATTCCTCACGCGGCTGGGTGCTTTCGTCCCAATACCGGTTCAGCAATTCGCCGCTGGGCATCCGTAGCACGCGGCGCGTGGCGGTGCCGGGCTTTAGCGAGTCGGCGCCCGCCATCCAGTAGGCGTACTCGCGCAGCAACTGGGGCTGGTAGCGCACGAACACGGTGTCGCCTTGCTCCTGGGCCAGCAACTGCACCATGAGCGAGAAAAATGGGGGCTGCGAGCGGGTCAGGTAGTAGATGCGGTTGCCGTTCGGGATGAAGCCGTAGCGGTTGAGCAAGTAGGCGAAATTGTCGGTCATGCTGCGAATCATGGCCGTTTGATGGTCTTCGCGCAGGCCGAGCATCGTGAAGTATGAATCCCAGTAGTACACCTCCCGAAACCGCCCGCCCGGCACCAGGTAGGGCCGGGGCAGCGGCAGCAGCGACGAATAGCGAGATACCGAGTCGGGTGGTTGGCGCTGCAACACCCGCCAGAGCGTATCGAGGTGGACGCGCAGGCCGGCTGCCACGTTGCTGCGGTAGGTGGCCGTATCGGTGGCAGGCAACTGGAAGCGGGCCTTTACGAAGCTCGCCAAGTTGAAGCCAGGCTGCGTTCGTTGCTGTTCGTAGGCTGCTAGTATGCGAGCCGGTGTGTCGCGCGGCACCATATCCACGAACGTTTTATTGTCGGGAAACACCCGGCCTTGCTGCACGGCCTCAAACAGGCCGGGGTATAGCTGTCGGGGGGAGGGCGGTAGTTGGGCTGCGGCCCGCAAACAAAGGCAGCAACAGCAGAAGCAAATCAGCAATAGGTTTCGCACGGCGCATGGGAATTGGTGTATTCCGCCTACGAAACCTGCGCAGTCGGTGGCTATCGTAAGCGCTGAAATCCGCTGGCAAAAACAGAAAGTTGAGCTTGCCGAAACGCAAAGCTTTCCGCTAGTTGCCTTTCTTGGGCCACTTCTTGAAGACAAATTTCCGAGGGCGTTAACTTACCGGTTGCGTGGTGCAGCAGCAAAACCAAGGCTGCTCAACTGGCTGGCACAATGTTTCGTGACTCCGAGAAACACCTGGCCGCTAGCAGTATGGAAGAAACTGCTCGTCGCTTTAAAACAACCATTCTGCTAGCTGTTAAGTATGGAGTAGCAACTAATGCGTAGCTCAATGGAAGAACTAGCCAAAATAGAACACGTTGGCAAACCCCGGGTGGTAATTGTGGGGGGCGGTTTCGGCGGCCTGGAGTTAGCAAAAGCCTTGCGCGACACCAACGTGCAAGTAGTGCTGGTCGACAAGCAGAACTACCACACGTTTCAGCCCTTGATGTACCAAGTGGCCACGGCCGGCCTGGAAGCAGCCGATATTATCTCACCGTTTCGCAAGATTTTAAAAGACCAGACCAATCTTAGTTTCCGCATGGCCGAGGTGCTGCACGTCGATACCGCTACGCACACCCTGAAAACCTCGATTGGCCTGATTCCTTACGACCACCTCGTTATCGCTACCGGCGCCACTACCAACTATTTCGGTGACGAAGAAATGGCGCGTAACTCCGTGGCCATCAAAAGCGTGGAGGACGCCGTAGAGCTTCGCAACACGGTGCTTTCCAACTTCGAAAAGGCCTTACAGGTCGGGGACCGGGAGCAACTCAATAGCCTGCTCGACTTCGTGATTGTGGGCGGTGGCCCTACCGGTGTGGAAGTGGCCGGCGCGTTGAGTGAGTTGCGCAAACACATTTTCCCCAAGGATTATCGCGAAATCGACTTTCGGGAAATGGACATCTGCCTGATTCAGAGTGGCGATTCGCTGCTCAAAGGCATGTCCAAGGAAGCCTCGCAAAAGGCGCTGGAATTTCTTCAGAAATTCGGGGTGAAGGTGATGCTCGACCGGCGAGTGAAATCCTACGATGGCTACACCGTTACGCTCAATACCGGCGAGCAACTGATTACGCGCACCCTGATTTGGGCAGCGGGCGTGGCGGGCGCGCCCATCGAGGGCATCCGGCCGGAAAGCCTCCGCAAAGGTAACCGCTACGAAGTGGATAGTTACAACCACGTCGTTGGTTACACCAACATCTACGCCATCGGCGATATTGCCGCCATGGTCACCGAACAATACCCGGAAGGCCATCCTATGGTAGCGCAGCCCGCTATCCAACAAGGCAAGTTGCTCGGCGAGAACCTAGCGCGCCAGCTAGCCGGCGAACCTATGCTCCCTTTCCACTACCACGACCAAGGCGCCATGGCCACCATCGGCCGCAACCACGCCGTAGCCGATCTTAAGCTGGTTGGTAAAGAATGGAAGACTCAGGGCTTCTTGGCTTGGGCGATGTGGGTGTTTGTGCACCTGATTGCTTTGGTTGGCTTCCGCAACCGCTTTGCGGTGTTCATGAACTGGACTTCCAGCTACTTCAGCCAGGAGCGCGGCTCGCGCTTCATTCTGGGCAAACGACGCGAACCAGTACCCACCGAAAACCCGGCCGCCAGCAAAGTAGCCGTGTAACAAGTTGCAATGCACAACTCAGCCGTTGCGGGCTGGTTGCCGCACGAAGCAGGGCTCCACAAACACGTGCCGAACATCGGGGTAGCGGTTCTTGACGGTCGTTTCAAGCCGGCCAACAGCCTCGGTGAGTTGCACGGCCGTTAGGGTGGGGTGAAACTCGATGCGCAATACCAATAGAATTTCGTGCGGACTCAAGTACGTTGAAAGCGACGTATCGGTAGCCGCCACGGCGGCATCAGCACCAACTAAAGTGCTTACTTCTTGTAGCAAGGAAGCTTCGGCGGGCTCACCCAGCAACAAGCTTTTGTTTTCGCGCAGCAGCAGGCCCGCTACTACCAACAGGATTACGCCGATGAGCAACGACGCAACACCGTCAAGGGCAGGCGCATTGAAATAATGGCTCAAGAACACGCCCAAAAATGCCACTATCAAGCCAAGTAAATCGGCAGCATCTTCGAAGAGCACTACGAAAGTAGACGGGTCTTTGCTGCTGCGGAAAGCTCGCCAGAAGCTGCGCCCGTGCCGTTGGGCGTTGAAGGTGCGGCGGGCTACCAGAAAGGAAGCGCCATCGAAGAGGAAGGCCAGCCCCAGCACCACGTAGTTCCAAGTGGGTTCTCCCATACGGGCTGGGTTGCGCAGGTGCTCGATGCCTTCGTATAGGGAAATGCCGCCCCCGATTGCGAAAATGCAGATCGAAACGATAAACGACCAGAAGTACAGTTCTTTACCGTAGCCGAACGGCCGCCCCTCGTGGGCCGGCCGTTGGCTTTTGCGCAGCCCCAACAGCAACAGCCATTCATTGGCCGTATCCACTACGGAGTGAATGCCTTCGGCCAGCATGGCGGAACTACCCGTGAAGCCGGCCGCTACAAATTTGATGATGGCAATAGCCAGATTAGCCGCCAGAGCCGCTACAATGGCAACTTTAGAGGAAGGCGGTTCGGTAGTGGTAGCAGCAGGAACAAGCGCGTTGGACACGAAACAGTAGGAAAGCAGGAAACCACAATCGGGGGCGGCCGCCCCGCGTCAGGCTACTACGGCTTCTGCCGCGCCAAAGGTGCCGCCTAGGTGGTTCAAAAATACTTCTGGCGTCTTCTTAGGGGCCGGCTTCAGGCACCCTACTAAAGCGTCATGCCGAGCTTGCGGAAGTATCCAACCCATATGGGGGACTACTCCGTAAGCTCGGCATGGCGCTTTGCAATACGTTAGGAAGCTCTTTCTAGCGGCCGAAATCGTCTTGCACACGCACAATATCGTTCTCATCGGAAGGGTTCGAGGCGTCAGTGTGTTGCCATATTTCGGCTAGCACACCCCACGAGTCGAGGCCAACGAGGCGGTGCCGCTCGCCCTGCTCAAGCGTGATTAGCTCGCCGGGCTCGTAAATTCTGAGTTCTCCTTCTTCGTCGGTGTCGCTCGTCACTACGCCAACGGGGCCTTGCAGCACCTTCCATACTTCGGCGCGCCGGTGGTGATATTGCCACGACAACCGCTTTTGCGGGGCCACAATCAGAATTTTGGGGCTAAGCTTCCCCGAAATTCGCAGATCCTCTACGGGCAATCCTTCGAAGTACGTATCGGCAAAGGCGGGAGCCTGCGTCTCGTCAATCACGAAGAAACCACCCCACGGCCGGGTCTGGTCCTGCTTGTCGATGGAGAAACCTAACCGCGTAAGTCGTTCCTCCATGTCCTTAAACAGCATCTGCTTTTGATTTTCGCTACTCATACTCCGATGAAAGTGTGGTGGTGAAGGGGCTATTGCGCCAGTCGTATTATTCTTGTGAGCTTCAAAAGTACGTATCCTGAGGGATTAAGGGTTCTGTATTCTGCATTCCAGCCGGGTGGCCCCCGGTGTTGATTCCAACGTTTTCACGAATACTCCCGCTCTCACAATCCCTTCGGCAATTCGATATAGAAGGTGGTGCCGTGGCCTTCTTCGCTTTCAAACCAAATACGTCCTTGGTGCAGCAACACAATGGTGTGGACAATGGACATGCCCAGCCCCGTGCTTTTCTCGCCGCGTAGGCCAGGGCGGCGGGCTCTGGTAAACTTGTCGAACAGCCCGTCCTGCAAATCAGCCGGAATCCCGATTCCGTCGTCGGCCACCGTTACCAACACATGGTCGGGGTTTTCGTGCAGGCCCACCCGAATATGGCCGCCCGCCGGGGTAAATTTGATGGCATTGCCCACTAAATTGTTGAGCACTTGCAGAAACTTGTTTTCGTCGATGCTGGCGTAAATAGAGGGGGCCGACGTTTCCAGCGTGAACTTTAGGGCCAGCGTTAGCTCGGTGCGGCAGTAATTGTCGACCATGATGCCTACCCGCTCCACCAAGTTTACCCGCTCGCGCTTCAACTCTACGCTCGACGACTCCAGAAATTCGTTGTCTACAAAATCATGAATCAAATCTATGCTCTCGGAGCAGGTGGTGGTAATGATGCGCAATAATTCGTGCAGGTGCGGGTCGGGGTGCGCTTGTAGCTGCTGGTGTAGCTGCCCGGTCAGGTTGTGCATCAGTTGCAGCGGTCCCGCCAAGTCGTGCGAAAGAATTTCAAGCGTGGAGTTCTTCTTGGTATTAAATTTTTCGGCGTTTTGGTGATACGCTTTCTCAACGGTGATATCATCAATGAAACCTGACACGCTAGGCGAGCTATCAGCGGGCCGATACAAAGAGGCACGCACACAAAGCCACTGCACTTCCTCGTTGGGCCCGAGCAACCGCAACTCTACATTCTCGCGCAGAAGCCCAGTGCAAAGGCGGGCGAAGCAGTCGGCGGCGTACTCTTGGTCGTCGGGGTGCAGACGCGCCAGCAGGGCGGGCAATTCCTCGTTTACTTGCTTCCGATGACCGTTCCACATCTGCTCATAAGCGGCATTTACATACGTAATGCGCTGGCTTGGTAGGTCGTAGACAAAGAAAACAGAAGGAATTTCCTCTACCAGATGCTGAAATTGAACGACGGGGTCGGGCATTGCAGCCAGGATTGAAAATGAATGAAAAGCGGAAGTCCTGCTGAAGCCTACCAGCCCTCAGACAAATGAGACCTCCCTAGGGAAGTTATATTGTTCGGCACCAAAAGCGAACCTGCCGCCCCTCTACGCTAAGCGCCATAGGAAGTTGGAATATAGTGTGGCTTAAGTAAACAAATATTTATCTGTTGCGGGTATTTTATTTTGCGGGCGCCGCCCGGCAAGCCGTCGGTTACTTCAGAGCGGCGCTCTTCAATGCACCGCTCATTGCGGTAAGGTTGGTTGCCGAAGTACGTGAGCGGCGGAAGAATGAGGTTGGCTTCGATGTCGATGAAAGGCGTGCGTGGTGTACCTCTAGACGCTAACCCGTACCGACTTGGGCAGTGGCAAAGAACTCCTAATAGCTTAACTAAACTATATTAATCTATCCAATATTTACTTATAATATACCTAGAACTAGGTATTGACATAGCCTTCTGCATCTACTAGTTTCGAATATCCGCTCTGGCAGTTATTCGGCGCAAGCTTGGTTCTGCCTTCATCTACCACCCTATTGTATAGTTACCGCTCCCTGACTGCCCATTAGCAGTTGCCCTCTTGTGCTGTTATTTCTACCCTCTTTCCGCCAAACCTATGCTTTCCACCACTCATTTCTGCACGGCAAATGTGCTCGTGGCTGCCTCCCCTTCTTTGCAGCGCCAAGGTTTGCTCGCTACCCTGCACGACCAATGGCCACTTCTTTCGTGTAGCGTCACGGCTGATACCAGTCAGCTACCGATGCTTGTCCGCAAGCAATCGTACGCCCTTATTGTACTAGACAGTACCCTCAACGGTCTTCCCCTATCGGAACTGCTCCGGCAGATCCGCAGCATCCGCAGTTGCCAGCCTTTGCTTGTGCTAACCGGTCCGCGCCTAACGCCTATTCAACGGCAACAGTTGCTGCAAGCCGGAACGGTAACCTTGCTCCCGCATAATGTGGCGCCAACGGCGCTGCTGGCTACTATTACGCCCTTTGTGAGTGGGGCCATGAGCTGGACGTTGCCTCCTTCTGTTACACCCACCCGCATTGCCCCACCTACGCCCTTCAGCAACCGCGAAGTGGAAGTGCTGCGGCTGGTAGTGGCCGACCTCTGCAACCAGGAAATAGCCGATAAGCTGTGTTTAAGCGTGCGCACCGTGGAAAGCCACCGCCGGGCTCTGCTGCAAAAGACAGGTGCCAAAACGCTCGTAGGCTTAGTGGTGCAAGCCGTTCGCGAAGGCTGGGTGGGCGTAGCGTAAGATTGCGTAGTGGCACGGCTCATAACCTTGGGCCTGCCACTTTAAAAGTGTTCCGTTCTGCTTGCTCTGCGCTAGCCAAACCCTTGCCTTTGCTGATCAAGCTTCGTTGACCTTCGTCTTTCCTTTTCCCTAAAGTTTGCCTACGGATACTGCTTCTCAAACTGGGTTTCCAACGTACAAGCAGGTCCTAGAGAAAGGAAACAGGCCAATGATTTGCCATCGACCTGCGCTCTACAGCAGGCGCTTTTTCCGTGGGCACTACTGCCCTACGGTTTAAGAGCGGCTTAGCTTTATCCCTTCTACACTAATTCTATTCTATACTTGGCTTACCACTTAACCTTGCCCGTGATGGTGGTTTTTTTGATGCGACCGTCGCGCTTGAAACGAGTGCCGGGAGCTAAGCGCAAAGCCACATCGGGAGGAATGCAAGTATTTAAGGCAAATTCCTCGGTCTCGTAGCCTACTGCACTGATTTTCAGACGGGCAGGACGCGGAAGCGGTTTCTTGGATGTGACAATATACCGGCCCTCGGAGTTGGTGCTGTATGCGTCATTGATGCCCTGCACTTGCACAGTAGCCCCAGTTAGAGGCTGGAAATTTTCGTCGGTCACTAAACCAGTCAAAGACAGGCAGCCGGGTGGGGGCGCAGGTTGCGCAACTGAGTCAGCGGGCGCAGTAGTCGATTGCTGCGCCAAGGCGGTGCCCGATATAGCTGATAAAAACAAGCAGAAAAGAAAGGGGAAAAGACGCTGCATAAAATGAAAAGTATAGACGAATACAACTTAATCAAGCAAAGTAAGCTACCAATGTTTTGATCATCAACCAAAGAATGCAAAATATTACACGGATTTCGTGTTTATAAAGCATTTTCGTAATCACTATATCCTATAAGTATAACTTTATAACTTATTGGTCATATATGATTCTTATGCCATTACATAGCAGATTCAGTAAGAAGCTAAATCTGTGCCACCAATGCTATCATTGACTCATCTAAGTACTATCCCGCTTGCCAACACCACGGCAGGCGTCGGCGCAAGCGCATATAATTGAATAGGATACTACTGGAAGTGCTGCTTGGAATGAACAGATTTATGTAGAAACTCATTAGCGGCTAGCTTATCCGCCTGCTACTGGGTTCCACCCTCTCAGATGTAGGCAGCACCTCCCCTACTCGGGTTGTCCAGCAGGTATTGAGCTCTACATTAAGTAGAAGGCCTCAGGTGCCATTGGGCTCGGAATTTCTTTTTCGTCGAGCAGTTGCTTCAGATTTATTTCAACGGTGCGGGCTATAGCCGAAACAGGCGTGTCGGTAGGACGGTTGCGGAATGGGTCTTGCAGGTAGGTAGCCGTTTTTTCGAGCAGAAAGAACGAAGAAGCAAAAATCAACAGAATCGGTAGCTCAAGCAAGCCAATGGTTTCCACCAGAGCCAGCGACAACACGATGAGAAACAGGTAGATAAAAAAGTGAATAAATATCCGGTAAGTGACCGGAAATACGGTGCTGTTGATGCGCTCAGCTTTGCCCATGGAGTCGCAGAGCCGGACCAAAGTGTTATCGAGTTGGATGTGCTCGTAGGAATCAAGAGCCTGCTGCCGGCGCAAGATCTTCAGATCTTCCGTGTGCAAAGCCAGTAAGGCCAAAGGCTTGTTGTTGTGCTTCCGCAGGTAAGATAGTTCGTTGGCCGATACATACTTCTCAAGATTGGCCAAGGGATTTTGCCCGCGCAAGGATTGACCTAAGCTATAGCACCACGCAATTTGCCGGTGCCCAATTCTGCGGATAGCTTCCTGCACTGCATCGTAGCCCAGCAAATCGTCTTCCAGGAAGCCCTTCAATTGCAGTACCAAGGAACGAGAATCGTTGACGATGGCGCCCCAGACCTTGCGCGCTTCCCACCACCGGTCGTACGACTGATTGATTTTGAAAGCTAGGATCAGAGAAATAGCGCTACCCAAAATGGTAGGCAGCAAGCCCGGCACGAGGGGTAAATACTCGGCAAAGAACCACTCAAGCAGCTGGAAGAGAACCGAGAAGAGAAACACTCTGGCGATGTCAAAGCGAATCTGTTTGAAGATGTATTTGAAAGGAATTCTTTTTTCCGTGAGCATAGGAATCAAAACAACATGTTTGACAAGACTAGCCATTTACTCTTACGGCACATCCTACCTGTTTTGTTTGCTTGAAAGTATGAGTAGCTCTTATAACCTAGGTAGCAGCTTGTAGTTCACTGTTGACTACAATTAATATTATTTTAATTCTATTTCCTGCTCTTGACAGCGGGCTTTCCGCTACTGTCAGCAGTGTGACATCGGATTTGGATGCAGTTTCCGTGGGTTGTCAACAGGCAGGTTATTCATCTAGCGGAAAAGCGTAGCAATAGACTCAAGCATAGCTTCGCAGATAATGGAGCCACAAGGAATACTGCCCTGCTGATTTAAATACGTTTGAGCCGTTCCAACCAGACGAGCAGCACGGCGTATTGCTAAATTCCTTGTACTACTGCGCTACGCATTTCTCTTCCTTATGAGTTCGTTTCCTTTCCGCCCCAGCTTGTTGCTTGCCAGCCTTACGGCCACTACCGGCCTTACTTTTGTTGTTTCTGCCGCACTGGCGCAAAACAATCCAACTAGTGGCCTCGTGGCCGGCGACGCTACTCCGAAGTTGGTGGCGCGGCAGTTCAAGTTCACGGAAGGCCCGGCCGTGGATAAAGCCGGCAACGTGTTTTTCACCGATCAGCCCAACAACAAAATCTGGAAGTACAGCACCGACGGTGAACTCAGCGTCTTCCTCGACAAAGCTGGTCGGGCCAATGGCCTCTACTTCGATAAGCAAGGCAACCTGCTCGCCTGCGCCGACGAGTCAAACCAACTCTGGTCGATAGCACCGGACGGCAAAGTGACGGTACTCCTGCAAGAGGTGCAAGGCCACCGCTTTAATGGTCCCAACGACCTCTGGATTCACCCGACCAGCCAGGCCATCTACTTCACCGACCCCTACTACCAGCGCGACTACTGGACCCGCACCGCGCCTGATCCTACCCTCGGTGGCCAGAAACTGTATTACCTGCCCAAAGGCCAGCAGCAACCCCTAGTAGCCGACGACCAACTGCAACAACCCAACGGCATCATTGGTACGCCCGACGGCAAGCAGCTTTACGTGGCCGACATCAAAGCCAACAAAACCTACCGTTACCAGATTGGCGCTGATGGCAAGCTTGCCAACCGCCAACTTTTCGTAGCGCAAGGCTCCGACGGCATGACCATCGATAACCAAGGCAACGTGTACCTCACCGGCAAAGGCGTTACCGTTTACAACCCCACCGGCCAGCAAATTCAGCACATTGAAGTGCCCGCTGAGTGGACCGGCAACGTCTGCTTCGGCGGCAAAGACCGAAAGACGTTGTTTATCACGGCTTCGGAGGCAGTGTTCGTGCTGCCCATGCAGGTGAAGGGGGTGTGGTAGGAGGTTGAGGAAGGTCGGAGCGGAATGGCTTGTACACGAATGTAGAGCCACTTAAAACTCAGTGGTAGCACGGAATACAAACAACTTCAGCAAGCAGACTTTTGAGAAGCACTTATAAATTCTCATTGACCTGCTATGTTCGACCATCCACTATTCGATACGCTTATTGCCCTTATTACACTGTATCTGCTTTTCAGCCAGTTGACGCTTTCCTTAGTGGAGCTGCCCGCTGGCTTCCTGAACACGCGTGGCAGTTACTTATACAACAGATTACGGGAAGCACTCGGGCCGGATATTCACGACAAGTTTTATAAGGCGGCTAGTATCCAGTCTATTGCATCGCCGAAGACAGAGAAAACCCTGACGTTTGGGGGATTGGTGAAGCTGCACCCCGCCTACATCAGCGAAACCTTATTCGCGCAGACTATTACAGCGTGCGTAATTGGGCCGGCGCCTGCTGCCGGCCTGACGCCAATTGCGCAGTTCAAGGCGGGTCTGGATACCCTTATTTCTGAAGCATCCGCTGATACGGCTCCAACAGGTTCTAAGGAGGCCGATACATCGGCTTCTAGATCTGAAAAACCTGCTCCGACAACGCCTCCCCCCAACCCTAACGCCAATTTCACAGGGACGCTCCAAACCCTCTATACCAATGCCATCAGCGTGGGCAGTACTGCGGAGGACCAGAGCAAAGCGTTGCACCAGAACCTAGAACACTGGTTTCACGATTTCGGGGAGCGGCTAACCGGGCGCTACAAGCGCGATAACCGCAAGTATCTTTTCGGTATGGGCTTGCTGGTAGCCTTGCTGGCTGATGTAGACACGGTACGGCTGGCGCGTTTCCTGGCCGACTCCAACAACGCCAAGGCCCGCACGGCGCTAGTAGCAACAGGCGTGACAGCAACGCAAGGAGCCCGACCTACTAGCCTTGATTACGACTTGAACAATGCCACACAGGCAGCGGAGTACGAGAAGCGGGAGCGGGAATGGAGTACGGCGCTAAAAACGGCAAACACTGAATTAAAAAACACCCTAGCCGCCGTTCCGCAGGTAGGCTTGCCGCTAGGATTTCTGAGGTGGAACAACACCGATGTTGTTCGAAGTGATACCACCACTCACTTAGACAAAGTCACCGGTAAAAGGACTTATGCGAAGCCCGGCCTCTACTCGTGGGCTCTAACTGCCGACGACTACAAGATGCCGCCATACGCTCGGCGGTGGAAGCTGGACGAGAAAACGGGACACTCCCAACTGCTTGGCGCCTCCTTTTTTCTCCTCCCTATCAGTCTTTGGAGCATGATAGGAAGCTGGCTGCTTACCGCGCTTGCCATGATGCTGGGCGCCCCGTTCTGGTTTGATACGCTGTGCCGCTTTGTCAACATCCGCAACGTGGGCATCAAGCCCGCCCCGACTGATAAGACCAGCACGTAAGGCCAATTTTGCTTGCGTATCGACCTGATGCAGTGTGCAATTAGATTTCCTTTTCACGAACTCACTCTATCCGCTCTATGGAACGTGCTTATAACATCAACTCCGACAATAAGGATGTAACGGTTGCGGTAGCAGTGGGCACTATTGCGCCCGTCAAATCGGCTATCTTTTTGAAGCGGGAGGGTGGACAGGCCACGCCTATTGCAAACTCCGGAGCAAAGGAATCAGGCAATATTCCGTCCGTTAGCATTGGAGCGGGCAAAACGCTGAACAATGCCCGACTGGCTATTCGGGTAGCTCTTGAAATGGGAGCTTTTACGGAGAAAGAACGGAAGAATGCGCTTAGCAGCTTGTTCGTTTCCTACACTTTAACTGGCGGACCAGCCGGACAGCAAGTGTTTAATTACGATACGGATGATGTAGAGCCACTTGACGACGACAACTCCTTGGTGTTCGTAATCAAACGCATCAATCTGGTATAGAAATGAAAAATCTACGCAACCTAAAACTGGCGGGCTGTTGTCTACTGGGGGAGTTGGCCGCAATTTCAGCTTTTGCCCAAGGGCGAGACAGTCTTAAACTACAAGACCTTACCGTACCTGTTTCGCCGGCATTCGCAGTGCTCGATGAAACTCCGACCACGATTGACCGTCCTCAGACAGCCCGCGCACTGGCCGCCGGCATCTTCAATTCTATCAGTCAAAACACTAGCTTCCCTAACAGTTACGCCGCAGAATTTACGCCCTTTTGGTTCACCAAACACGCGAAGATGAACATCTTCAACTACTTCGGCACGAATGCGGCAGGAACGCAGCAGAATTCTTCACCTCTGGCGCGCGCCTCCATTTCTGTGGCATTCGTCAACAAACAGCCGGCAGCAGGGACTGCCAGCACTAGTGCCAACACCAGCTCTTTCTCGTATGGGGGGCGGGCAACCGTATTCAAGGTTGTAAGCGTGAAGGCAGTCGAAGAGTTGACCGCAGCCCACGCTGAATCTATTGTGGCGCTGGACACAGTATTGGCCCGGTTCGACAAAGCCTACCCGGACGCCCTATTTGCCGAAAAAGCAACCCGGCAGCGGTATTACAAAGAGTTTTACCCTACTCAACGAAACTACTTGCAGCAGTCCAGAAACAGATTGCGCGAGGCGTTGAGCCAAAGGCCGGTTTTCCAAATTGATGGTGCTTTTGCCCACAGCACGCTTTTCCCAGACAACACTTATGCTAACCGGCGCAGTGGACGGACTGGCTTGTGGGCTACTGTCGCCTATTCTAAGAGACTTACCCTAAACCGTTTTCCTGTCCCAGCACTCAACCAAGAAGCTACTAGCTCGTCTTCTTACCACCTAAATATTTATGGTATTGTCCGAAAAATCTGGGACCAAACCCTACCCGATACCACGGAGGTGGGAAGATATATCAAGGTGGAAAATTTTGATGCTGGCGGCAAAATCGAGCTGGAATTTTCCAGTTTGGCCGTTAGCTACGAAGCAGTAGTAAGGACTGTAACCGGCGCTGACCGCAGCAAGAATATCAACGCCCGCGACTCCTGGCGCTCGGTTGGTAACATTCGCTATCGACTCTCAAACAATACGGCTATAACTGGTGCTTTTGGCCGCAACTATGGCAGACGCGCAAACTTACTGTTCGTTCTTGGCATTAACTGGCTGATTAGCAACGGAAACGAGAGTGTGACATTAGAATGATAGCGCTTAAGGTTCCTTTGTGGTACGCTGAACCAGATAACACAGAGCTAGTCAGTCCTCATTTACAAAAGCGCCCTAATCTGTCAACTACCTCACTTACACCACGTATAGCTAAAGCCTATTCCGCTTTTCCTACTATCCTTTTAACCACCCTACTCATGGAGCAGAACGAGCATAACCGCACCCAGGCCCAAATAGCCAACGACGGCACCGATACTCCTCGCGTCGAAAATGCGCACGGCGTGGCTGGCCAGCAGCAAGGTGCCGCTACCCAAACGCCCGACAAGCCCAACGACACGAGTGGCCGCCATGGTGGTAACCACGGCAACGATGATGGCCAAACCACTCGTGACGCCCGTGGCAGCAGCCACCGCGGCGACGAGCCCAATGCAGAATCCAATAATACCGGCGGCGGCTCCGACAACGAGCGTAAAAACCAAACCAAGAACACCACCGCCGACCGTTCAGACTATGGCACCGGCAACGCAGCCCCTAGCGCCGCCAACGACGGTGGCACAATCGGCGACGCCGACAATCCAGCATAAATACAGTTCCTGCCTGCCCTAGTCGCACAGGTAATATGTTCAACAGGAACAAGGCCTTCTAGTGTATACTGGAAGGCTTTGTTTTTATTAAATAGCTGTATGTAGCTGTCTTATTTGTGTGCTGAACAGCAGTGAATCTCACAAGCAAAGCTGATTCTGCTAGTTTATGAAGATGACCTTACTAAAGCGTGGTATAGTCATTTAAAGCAATTGCTTGTGCTCGAAACGGCGCTCTGTGTAGCAACTGCTTAGGGTTCGGTCAAGGCAGTAGAAGGTGACGGCAAAATTATTTCCGGAAGTGAAGCTTAATTTCACTCATAGACTTTCTACTGAGGAGCGGCTACCTTCCGGCTGTGGTCCGCTATGGATCATTCCGCTTTAGTTCTTCTGCCGATGCACGACAATACGCTGCACGAAACTGTCTTACTGGTCCTGGGTCTTCTGTTTGCCATGCTGCTGCTGGTTATGCTGAGCCAGAAGCTGCGTATTTCTTATCCCATCTTTCTGGTGCTGGCCGGCTTAGCCCTTAGTTTCGTGCCGGGCCTACCGGTAATCACCATAGATCCGAACTTAATTTTCCTGATTTTCCTGCCGCCGTTGCTCTACCAAGCGGCCTGGGACACTTCGTGGCGGGATTTCTGGCGATGGCGGCGCCCTATTGCGCTGCTGGCTTTCGGGCTGGTGTTCTTTACGTCTACCCTTGTGGCCTATGTATCCAGGGCCATGATTCCGGGCTTTACGCTGTCGATGGGGTTTTTGCTGGGTGGCATCATCTCCCCGCCCGATGCGGTAGCGGCCACCTCCGTACTAAAGGGCATCAAGGTGCCGCGCCGGGTAACGAGCATCCTGGAAGGCGAAAGCCTGATCAACGATGCCAGCAGCTTGATTGTGTTTCGGTTCGCCCTGGCAGCCGTTGTATCAGGCACTTTTGTGTGGCAAGAGGCGGCTACTAGTTTTCTGCTGGCCAGTGGCATGGGCTTGGCAATTGGCGTGGCAGTAGCGCACCTGTTCTACCTGATTCACCGCTACTTTCCCACAACGCCCAGCATCAACACGGTGCTCACCTTTATTGCGCCGTACGTGATGTACCTGCTGGCCGAGGAATTTCATTTCTCGGGGGTACTGGCTGTGGTGAGTGGCGGGTTGCTGTTGTCGTTTCATTCGCATCGAGTATTTGATGCTGACACTCGCCTGCAAGCCAGTAGCGTCTGGAGTAGCGTGGGCTTTGTGCTCAACGGACTAGTTTTCATTCTGATAGGCTTGGAGCTACCCGTGGTGGTGCAAGGCCTAGATGGCTATTCCATCCAGCAGGCCATTACGTATGGGCTCACCATCAGCGTCATCGTCATCCTGATCCGACTAGTGTGGATGTATCCGGCCGCTTTTGTACCACGCTGGTTGTTTCGCAGCATCCGTACCTCCGAAACGAGTCCGGGTTGGCAAGGCACTCTGATTTTGGGGTGGGCCGGAATGCGGGGCGTGGTGTCGTTGGCTTCGGCGCTGTCGGTGCCGTTGCTGCTAAGCAACGGTGAGGCCTTTCCGCAGCGCAACCTCATTCTATTTATCACCTTCGTGGTTATCCTTGTCACGCTGGTATTTCAGGGCCTCACGCTGCCCGCCATCATTCGCTTTACCAAGGTGGCAGAAATGGAAGAACGCATACCACCCGAAGAGCAGGAAGCCGGTATCCGGCTCCGCCTGCGCCGCGTAGCGCTTGCCCATCTGGCCAATACTTATGAGGCCGACATCCGAGACAACGAGCTGATCAGTGCCCTTCAGCACCGCATGCAGGCCGAAGCCCAACGCACAGGTACCCTGCTCGAATCCCTCGACTACGACGAAACCAAGCGCTTGGCCTTGCAACGCTACCACGCGGTGCTGCTCGATGTGCTGCAAGTGCAGCGAGAAGAGTTGTTTGCCTTGCGCCGCGAGGATGTGTTTGAAGAGGAAATGCTGCGCCACCAGGAAGCTCAACTTGATTTGGACGAGTCGAAAATCAATCACATGCCGCATTAAGCAAAAGAAACTAGCGCTGGATACCAAACCGCAGCAACACAAAACGAGCCGCTGGAAGCATTTCCGGCGGCTCGTTTTGTGTTGCTGTTACTAGTTATCCCAGCTTTTTGTAGCGTACCCGCTTGGGCTCCACATCACCGAGGCGCTTCTTCTTGGCTTCCTCGTAGTCCGAGAAGTTGCCTTCAAACCACACCACTTCCGAGTTGCCCTCGAAGGCCAGAATGTGGGTGGCCAGGCGGTCAAGGAACCACCGGTCGTGGCTGATGATAACGGCGCAACCGGCGAAGTTTTCCAGCGCGTCTTCCAGGGCCCGAATGGCATTGACATCCAGGTCGTTGGTCGGCTCGTCGAGCAGCAGCAGGTTGGCGCCTTGCTTGAGCGTGGTAGCCAGGTTCACGCGGTTTTTCTCGCCGCCCGAGAGCATGGCCACCTTCTTTTCCTGGTCGCCGCCGCGGAAGTTGAAGTTGCTCACAAAGGCCCGTGAGTTTACGGGCCGGCCCGCTAGCAGCATTGTTTCGGTGCCCCCCGAAATGGTTTCGAATACTGACTTGGTAGGGTCCAGACTTTCGTGCTGCTGATCCACGTAGGCGGCTTGCACGGTGGGGCCAACCACAAAGCTGCCGGCATCGGGCGCCATCTGGCCCGTGATAAGGCGGAAAAGCGTGGTTTTGCCGGCACCGTTCGGCCCGATGATGCCCACGATACCGCCTTGTGGCAGGTTGAAGCTCAGGTTTTCGAACAGCAGCTTGTCGCCGAACGCCTTGGTCAGGCCTTCCGCTTCAATTACCTGGCCACCGAGGCGCGGGCCGTCGGGGATGAACAACTCCAGCTTTTGCTCTTTCTCCCGGGCATCTTCGTTCACCATCTTGTCGTAGCCGGCAATACGCGCCTTGCTCTTGGCTTGGCGGGCTTTGGGGGCCATACGAACCCATTCCAGCTCGCGCTGCAAAGTTTTCTGGCGCTTGCTCTCGGTTTTCTCTTCCTGCGCCAAGCGGTTCGACTTCTGCTCCAGCCAACTGCTGTAGTTGCCTTTCCACGGAATGCCTTCGCCCCGGTCTAGCTCCAGAATCCAACCGGCCACGTTGTCGAGGAAGTACCGGTCGTGGGTTACGGCAATGACGGTGCCTTTGTATTGCTGCAAGTGTTGCTCCAGCCACAGCACGCTTTCGGCGTCGAGGTGGTTGGTCGGCTCGTCGAGCAGCAGTACGTCGGGCTCTTGCAACAGCAGGCGGCAGAGGGCTACGCGACGCTTCTCCCCACCCGAGAGGTTGCCGATAATGGCATCGGCATCGGGCGTGCGTAGCGCGTCCATGGCGCGCTCCAACTTACTGTCGAGGTTCCAGGCATCCAGCTGATCCAGACGCTCTTGCACGGTGCCTTGGCGCTCCAGCAGCTTGTCGAAGTCGGCATCTTCGGCCCCGAAGGCTTCGTTGATTTCGTCGAACTCCTTGAGCAGCGCCACGGTTTCGGCCACGCCTTCCTGCACCACTTCCATCACGGTTTTGGTGGGGTCAAGTTGCGGCTCCTGCTCTAAGTAGCCCACCGAGTAACCCGGCGAAAACACCACGTCGCCCTGAATCTGCTTGTCGACGCCGGCAATGATTTTCAGCAAACTCGACTTACCGGAACCGTTGAGGCCAAGTACCCCAATTTTAGCGCCGTAGAAGAACGAGAGGTAGATATTTTTAAGAACCTGTTTTTGGGGTGGGTAAACCTTGCTTACCCCCGCCATGGAGAAGATAATGGTGGGTTGGTCGCTCATGCAGAAAGGAGTTGGAATAAGTCATAAGCATCAGCGCATACCGAAAAGTTAGCTAGGCTGCTTATGCGAAAGTGACGTGTGGATTGTTGGTTTTCAGGAGTGAGCTATCCGCGGGTAGCCAGGCGGCCAGTAGGCCCCTGCCAATTGCCAGCTAATAAATCATACCTGATGTGGGCGCCTGATTTTCAAAATTGCTATTTTTAAGAGGGTTGGCACCCTGCGGCAAGAGTCCGCTCAACCTTCCGAACCGGGCTTACGTTCGGCTAAACGGGTATTTTGCAACGGCTAGGGTTGTCAAAGGTAACCAGCCGCCGCTTGGTTTGCCACCTATGCGGAATGCGGCATATATTGCAACAAGACGTAAACTTGCACATCTTTCGATTTTAGGTATTACTACCGCGCTCTTTCATCCCACCACCACCGATTCGCCTTCGCGTTATTTGAGTTTATGGAACAACAAGACCACCTGCTGGCAGAAGCCCGCCGCTACGGCTACATTGAGGGCGACGAGGTGTGGCTCAAACCATTTATGAATCTGCCGGCCCGCAAAGTAGGGCAAGTGAAAGAATCGGCTGATGCTTCCCTGCTATATTTTGCTAACCGCTTCGAGCTTTTCCGAGGCAAAGTAGAAGATCTGCTGCAGAAAATCGAAGAATCCGAGAACAAGGGCTCGTTTTTGATGAAGGCCTTGCACCTCAAAGAGCAAGTAGCTAACTACGACGCCCTCGGCGACTTCGAGAGCTTGCACCGCCGCCTTACCGAGGCCGAAGAGGCCATTAAGGTAACGGTAGCCCGCAACCGCGAGAAAAACTTAGCTACCAAAATCAGCCTTATTCAGCAGGTAGAAGCCCTGCACAACGCCCTCGATTGGGCCACTGCCGGCGACGAATTGCAAGAGCTACGGCAGGCTTGGATCAAGACCGGTCCCGTGGACAAGCAGCTTACCGACGAGCTGGAAAACCGGTTCCGGGTGGCGGCCGACGAGTTTTTTGTGCGGCGCAAGGCCTTCCAGAACGAGAAGAAGGCCATGACCAACCGGGCCGCCGACCAGTTCCGGAGCTTGATCCGGCAGTCGGAGGGCCTACAAAATTCCACTGATTTCGAAGGCACCACGGCCAAGCTCAAAAAGCTACAGCAAGACTGGAAAGAAGTGGGCGGCTCCTTGCCCCGCAAGCAAGCCAACGACCTCTGGACGCAGTTCCGCGCCGCGCACAATCACTTCTTCGAGCGCCTGAAGGTGCATATCGAAAGCAAGCGCAACGAGTCCAAGGACAGTTCTACTGATGACAACCTAAGCCGCAAGCGCGCCTTGGTAGCCGAGGCGGTAGAGCTGCTCAACCGGCCGATGTCGGAGGCGGTGGCCCGCGCCAAAGAGTTACAGGCCGCCTGGAAAAAGGTGGGCCCCGTCCGCGGGCCGGAATCGGATCGGGTGTGGGAGCAATTTATTCTGGCTTGCGACCGGGTGTTCGAGCTAAGTGCGTTGGAGCACTTTATCCGCAAGCGGCCCGAAAATGCCACGGCTAGGCCCGAAGAACAAGTGAATATGCGGGTACAAGCCCTGCGCGACTTCATCAAGTACGACCAACAAGAGCAGTTAACCTTGGAAGAAAACCTAGGCAAGCTCAGCTCTGCTCCTGCCAACGATGCGTTCCGGCAGATGCTGCAAGGCAAAATCCGCGCATTTGAACGAAAAATTCGCACTAAAAACGACCTAATTGAGATGTTGCGCCAACGCTTAGTTGCGTAGCCCAACCTTCGCGGCTATCTTACGTTGCTGCCAACTACAACAAGACCATCCGGGCCACGTTGTCAGTTAAAATGCCTCGGCCGGATTTTTGATGGCCGATAGTACCTTTCTTTTGACCACCTTTTTAAGTACCCCACACGCTTATGTATTGGACGCTGGAACTCGCTTCGTACCTGGAAGATGCTCCCTGGCCCGCCACCAAGGATGAACTCATTGATTATTCTATCCGCTCGGGTGCGCCCATGGAGGTAGTAGAAAACCTGCAGGCTCTGGAAGACGACGGCCAGCCCTACGAGAGCATCGAAGAAGTATGGCCGGATTATCCGACCAAGGAAGACTTCATGTTCAACGAAGACGAATACTAGTAGTTGGTATGCAGTACTGAGTAGTTAGATAGATGGATTGCTTTGCATCCCGTTCGCAGCAGTATGGTTGATATCTCATTACCGGATACCAACTACTCGTTACTCATTGAAAATCTGGTTGCGGGGTATGAACGACGCGTTCTGCTCCGCAACCTTTTTTTAAAGGTGCCCACGTCCTCCTTTGTGGCTATTGTGGGCCATAATGGTTGTGGCAAAACCACCTTGTTTCGAGCCCTGACCAAGCAACTACCCTACGAGGGTGACATTTGGCTGGCTGGCCATACGTTGCGTTCAATCCGGCGACCAGCAGCGGAAGGCTTGCTGGCTTATCTGCCCCAACGCACCACGGTGGGCTTTCCGATTCGGGTGCGTGAGCTAGTGGTGATGGGCCGCTACCGTCAGCACGGCCTGTTTAGCACCTATTCCACTGTTGATTACCAGATGGCCGATGCCGCGCTAACTCGTGTCGGAGCCGCTCATTTAGCTGAGCAGGACTTCACGTTGCTCTCGGGCGGAGAGCAACAACTCGTATGGCTAGCGCAGCTTAGCCTGCAAGACGCGCCCCTCTATCTTCTCGACGAACCCACCCAGCAGCTCGACGTGTATTACCGCCGCCGCGTCTTCGATTTGATGCAGGTCTGGGTGGTTGAGCACCACAAAACCGTCCTCTGCATCACCCACGACCTCGACAATCTGCTGGCCTTGTCAGGCTACTTGCTGAACTTGTCGCACCCCCAGCCGCACCTAGAGGCGTTGACTACCGATACGGTGCGAGCCGCCAAAGAATTTTTGGAAGCTTCGCCGGTGTAAAGCAGTATTATGGCCCCACTTCAAAGCCCGTACAACCATCGTGCTGGTAAGCAAGTCACTCTTTGTGTTTTACAGTAATGTTTCAACCTTGGATTCTTTGCTCTCGATTGGCCTCCCCGTTTAGCTATCCAAGCACGAGCCTATAGCCGCCACAGCAACAGTAGCCCGTTAACACCAATCAATACCAGTAATAAGCTTGTTTCGGAAGTTCTCTTCGTTGGTTCTAAGTTTATTGCTTTTCAACACACCAGAATTCTCTTCAGCCCAAGGTTGACAGCCGTCCTAGCTTCTACCCGCCTTGCTGACGAGCATCCATCTAGCTGGTGAATTTCCGTACATACCCGTGGGGCAGCAAGCTCCACCGTTCATCTCGCATGATTCACATTATCTACATCAGCCGGGCCGTGCATCCGCTCTCCGACCAAGACTTGCAGGCCCTGTTAAGCCAATGCCGCCGCGACAACGCGCAGCACAACGTGACGGGTGTGTTGTTTTACAGCCACGGCAACATCGCGCAACTCATTGAAGGAGAGCCAGAAATATTAGAGCCATTGTTCGAGAAAATCTCCCGTGATGGTCGTCACTCCAATGTTGTAAAGCTCGTGAGTAAGCTAATCAGTGTGCGGAGCTTCCCGGATTGGTCGATGGCTTTTCACCCTTTGGAACCGGTAGGATTTGAAACCTTACAAGGTTTCTGGCGACCTAATTATATGCCCTCGGCCCCTATTTCCCTTACTATTGCTGACGCCACGTTGCTTGATTTGATCCGGCTAGCTGTATTCGGGGCCGACGCCTCTATCCCCTCAGCCCTACCAAACGAGTAAATGCCGTTACTTGCCGCCGCTTTATTCTTGCCTTGCATCAACCGCTGGTGGGAGTGGGCCCTCTTTGTATTTCCAATTACCACTTATGCGTGAGCAGCAACTGCAGGACATTCTTCGGCATATGCCGGCCGGTGTCGCTACTCTGCAAGGTCCCGAGTTGCGGTACGGTTTTGTGAACGAAGCTATGCAAGCTGTTCTGGGCGCATCTGTTACGGAAGGGCAGTCCGTAGCCGAGCAACCCGTCACGTTACCAGCTGATCTACTGGAAGTAATGCGGCAAGTATACCACCGCGGGCAGCCGTATGTAGCCAAGGCCTACCGGCTGCCTCTCCCAAGCGCACACGGCAAACCTGCGCATGCCCGCTATTTCGATATTGCGCTCGAACCCGTGCGCGAAGGTGGAGGGCCAGTAAGTGGCTTGCTGCTGTTCGCCGTTGATGTGACAGGGCAGGAAGAGGCTCGCCAACGGACCCACGAATTAGCCATTGAAACCCGTCGCTTGGATACGCGCCTGCGGGTGTTAACGGAAACTGTACCCCAGATAACTTTCAGCGTTGATGCCAAAGGCAATTACGAGTACGTAAGTCCGCAGTGGCACTATTTTACGGGTCAGCCCCCCACCGCCGACCTTAACGCCATGTGGCCGCTGCTCATCCATCCCGACGACAGACTGCGGATATTATACCAAACCGATGCCGCCCGAACTGCTGGCACTGGCTGGAGCTACGAATACCGGCTGCGTCGCCACGATGGCCAATACCGCTGGGTGCTGAGCCGGGCCCTGCCCGAGTTGCATGCCCCCGATAAGCCCGTATTTTGGCACGGTGCCCTCACCGAAATTCACGATCAGCGCGAGCTAGCCGAAGCGCTTCGCCGCGGCGAAGCCGAGTTACGGTTTCTGGCTGACAGCATTCCGGAGCTTATCTGGACGGCTACCGCCGAAGGATTTGTAGACTACTACAACCAATATTCCGAGGAATATTCTGGCCTGCCAAGCCAAGACTTGGGGCCGACCGGCTGGATCAGCTTGCTGGACCCTAGTGAGCAAGCCGGCGCCGCTCGTCGGTGGGTGCACAGCATAGCCACTGGCGAGCCGTACGAAGGCTTGTATCGAATGCGCCGGCACGACGGGCGCTACCGTTGGCACATCATCCGGGCCCGCCAGCTAACCGATGCGCGGGGCCTGCGCTGGTTTGGCGCCTGCACCGACGTAGACGACCAGCACCGCTTGCGTGAAGTGCTGCAAACCCAGTACGACGAACTGGCCCGCACCAACCGCGACCTGGATACGTTCGTGTACACGGCCTCCCACGACCTCAAGCAGCCCCTACTCAACCTGCGTGGCCTATTCGATGAGCTACGCCGCAGCGCCTCGTTCAATGATCCGCAGGAAGGTCAAATCTTAACCATGGTGGACGAGGCACTACGCCAGCTCGATCTTACGCTGCAAGACTTGGCTGCCACCGTGCAAGACCAGCGCGGCCTCTCCGCGCCCACCGAGTCGCTGGATTTGCGCAGCGTAGCCGATGAGGTACTACTAGGATTGCGGGCGCAGATGCTGGAGTCAGAGGCGAAAGTTGAGTTGAGCTTCGAGGCTGCTCCCACGCTAACGTACGGCCGGGCTAATCTTCGCTCTGTGCTGCACAACCTGCTCAGCAACGCCCTTAAATTCGCTCACCCCGACCGCTCACCACGCGTCACGGTAAAGAGTAGTCTTTCCGCTACCAACCAGCCCGTACTTACGGTGCAAGACAACGGCTTAGGCATGACGTTGCCGGACACGCCAACTCCAGTCTTTCAACCCTTTGCGCGCCAACATCCTCATGTGGCAGGAGCCGGTGTCGGCATCTATCTGGTGCAGCGCATTATTACCAGTCGGGGCGGGCACTTAGAGGTGACCAGCATAGTAGGCCAAGGCACAACATTTGCCGTGTACTGGTTTGATGCATAAAAACACTGAAACGCCCTGGCAATTTCGCCTTGTTGCATAAAAGTAAGAGGCTCCCAGACAAGCCGCAAGACCACAACACAATGTAGTATAATAGTTACTTCTCCACTCTTCGTCCTGGCCGGCCGCGTAACACGTGTGCAATAGACCGCAGAAACGGCCCCGGCGTCACGGAGTTTAGAACTTGCAGATTTTCCCAGTTAGAAGTGCGCTCATCCAGAAAATCGAAGAGTCGCTCCGGGGTATTATAAGTGAATAGCTCGGTGAAAATGTGGCGGGTCTGTTCTCCTTGGCGCTGCATAATGTCGAGGAGCAGAGTATCGAAAAAGCTGAACTGCCACTGGTCGCCGGTGGGGTCGGCGGGGGGCTGGCCGGTGGCAGCCAGTGCGCGGACAAGGTGGGCCGAATGCGCGTGTATCCGCTTGAAGGCGTAGCCTGTGCTCGGTTTAGCCCGGCCGGCTCGGGTGCCAAGGTTGACGATGTGGCGGCCCACAGTTGTAGGCAAGGGATGGTCAGTCATGGGAATTGCGCCCACTTCCTCGGCTTCAATCCGGAAATCCGTAACCCCTAACTCGCGCAGATAGTCCCGCATAGCCTTTTCATACTCTGCCTTGGGCAACACTTCGGCCGAGAATAGCGTGTATTCTACCAATGCCCGCCGCTTACTGAAGGGCAACACATACATGAACCGGGCTTCGTGCTGTTGCTCGCCGCGGAAATCCATGAACTCCACTGTCTTCGGATTAAAGACATCTTGGGCAGCTTCCACCTCCCACCCCACAAAATGCTGAAGCAAGTAGCGATACTTGTCGGGGCGCTTCTGGAAGTGCGGCGGGCGGCTATCGAAGGCATAGCGAGCCGTGAAGGTTCCGGCACTGGTTTGCGCTACTATGCCCGTAGAGGTATTCTCGAGCGTTTCTACGGTGCCCTGCACACGCACTATTTGCGGCGCAGCAGTCAGCGCCTGCCCCACAAAATTATAGAAGTCGAGCCCTCTGATCATTTTGTAGCGGTGCCGTGCCAACTTGAAAACCTGTTCAAACTGCGGACTTCTGAACGCTAGCTGTTCCCATTCATGCGCTACTATAGAATCGAACGGCGTAGGCGCATCAGTCCAAAACGACCAGGTCCGGTCGTTCTGGTTTTTCGCTTCTGGCTCTATCACCAGCACACGCTTGTCAGCTAGACGTGGCTCTTGGCTGATGTAATAAGCCAAGCTAAGTCCTGCCGCGCCGCCGCCCGCTATCAAATAATCGTATTCAAAAGTTGCTGCCACAGTGAGTAACCGCTTAAACAAAGTAGTTGTTACAAGTTAGTACAGCCGCCCTCTTGGCCGATAGGCTAAGTAAGAGTAAGAGCCGCTGTAGCGCCGGCGAGGTCGCGCACTGCGTCGCGCACGTCGAAATCAAGCTGAGCGCTGAAATGTTGCCGGCCATGCAGAATGCTGACCTGGGAGTGCAGCCGCTCCACCCACAAACGTTCATTCGCTTGGTAGCCTGAAGTATACGGGTCGTCATCGGAGAGCAGTACAATGAGCTTGTTTTGCGGGATTAATCGGCGCGCCGCTTCGTAGTCGATGGGCGCATCCATCCAATTCAAAATATCTTGCCAAGGGCTGTCCACAGAAAACCAGCCGGCTACGCACAATACCCCACCCACTTGCTGCGCTTCCGGGTTTGCCTTCGCCATGCTAGCCAAGTAGTGCAGAATAGCCAAGCAGCCCACACTATGCCCCACCAGTATTACCTTGGAATTCAACGAAGTAGCAGGTATCACTTGCTGTAAATACTCCACGGCCTGTCCGATAACCGGCAGGTCCCAGGCGGGCATAGCTAGCCGATGAATGCGGTAGTCGAAGTTGTCTTCGGCGGCTACGGATTCCAGCTGATCGGCAAGCCAAGGATACCAATCGTCATGTGGAGCACCTGCCCAGCGTGGCACAATAAATATGTCTCGTACTTCGCGGATTGTAGAAGTTTGCTGCATAGCTACGAATGATTCAGGGTGAGCTCTAAAATACTATTAATTTGATTCGACCTGCTTTTTCTAGGAACAAGTTTGACATTTACTATATCTAATATAAAAATAAAAGCCAACTCATCCCGAGGACGAGTTGGCTTGTCAAGCAAAACGAAGCAGCCTTAGAAGTTCGGCGAAAGCAAGTATTTAGAGTAGAAATCGTCGATGATTTTCACTGCCGAAGCTGCGTCGTCAACTAACTGGACCAAGTGCATGTCTTCGGCCGAGATGTTGTGCTCTTCGTTGAGCATCACCTGCTCGATCCACTCAAACATCCCTTTCCAGTAAGCCGTACCCACCAGCACAATGGGAAAACGCCCAATTTTCTTGGTCTGAATCAGGGTAATGGCTTCAAACAACTCATCGAGCGTGCCAAAGCCGCCGGGCATGCCAATGAAGCCCTGGGCGTACTTCACAAACATCACCTTACGCACAAAGAAGTAGTCGAAGTTGATGATCTTATCCGGGTCGATGTAGATGTTGTTGAACTGCTCGAATGGCAGCTCGATGTTCAGGCCTACGGAGCGGCCCCCTTCAGAGCGCGCGCCTTTGTTGCCGGCCTCCATGATACCAGGGCCACCACCCGTGATAACGCCGTAGCCGTGGCGCACGAGTTTGGCCGCTATTTCCTCGGCCATTTGGTAGTAAGGGTTCTCCGGCTTGGTACGAGCCGAACCGAAAATGGACACGCACGGCCCAATCTTCGACATTTTCTCGAAGCCTTCAACAAACTCGGCCATCACCTTGAAGATTTGCCAAGAGTCGGCAATCTTGATTTCATTCCAGTCTTTATCAACGAAGGCTTTGCGAATGCGCTGCTCATCGTCGAGCTGCAACGTCCGTACGCCGTGGGTTTGCTCCCGGATATCACTGATGCTAGTGACCTTGTTGTTATTGACATCCGGCTGCCGGATGGTTTGGCCGCTACCGGCATTCAGCGCCTCGTCGGAGGCTTTGGTACGACTGGTTTTTTTGAGCTTAGACATTACTGGTAAACTTTCATAAAATGGCAAGACTGGTGTGAAGCCAGACTGCTAGGTTGGGGAATTAAAAAAAAGAAAGCCGCCCCACACAAAATAGAGCGGCTAAAAGTACGGGTGTGCAAATTAACATTTTGTTAACATAGCGTGATGGTTGTGCTTACGAAAAAGTAAAGCCACAACGCATCTTTGCTACCGCAGGCCCATATTTCTGCCGTACTATGGCGTCGAGCCTTTTAGCCCATTGGGCTGGATTATTACCTACCGATACCCTACAAGCCGCTTGCTAAGCACAGCGTAGGCAAGGAACTCGGCCAGCGAGGACGAATTCAGGAAAAGCAGTTATCGGGTGCTATTTATTTGCTTCGGATAGCAATAACCGGGTCCAGATTAGCGGCCAGCACGGCCGGAATAATACCGGCCAGCACCCCAATCACCACGGATACGGTGAGGCCCAGCGTGATGTTGGAGCCGGAAAGATTGACCGGCGTAACATCCTGGGGTACCAGCGTAATCAGCCAAACCAGAAAAATACCGGCCGCGCCACCAATCAAACACAGAAAAATGGCCTCAAACAAAAATTGGAAGAGGATGAAGTAGTTTTTGGCGCCCAACGACTTCTGAATACCGATAATGTTGGTGCGCTCCTTCACCGACACAAACATGATATTGGCAATGCCGAAGCCCCCAACCAACATGGCAAACGACCCAATGACGGCTCCGGCAATACCAATAACCGAGAAGAGCTTGCCAATCATGTTGGTAAGCATTTCGGGGCGGTTCAAGGCAAAATTATCTTCCTCGCGGGGCTTGAGGGTGCGGATGTTGCGCATCAAGCCTTTCATTTCGTACTCTAAGTCTAGCAGGCCCGCATCCTCTTCGCGCCCTTTCACGGCAATGGTAGGCGTCACGCCCGTTAGGCCATTGGTGCTTAAGGTGAACAGCTTGGTGAAAGCCCCGAAGGGAATAACGCAGTTGGTGTCGTTGCTGGGAGTGTCCAGAATTTTTTTGCCTTCTTTCTTCACTACGCCAATAACCGTGAAAGTCAGGCCCCGCGCCTTGAACTCCTGGCCCAGTGCCGAGCCGTTCGGAAATAGATTGGTAGCAATATCGGCCCCAATAACCGCCACATTACGGGCCGACTCAGTTTCTTGAGTGGTAAAGTAGCGCCCTTCGGCAATGGGCAGGTCCGACACGTTGCGGTAGTCGTAAGTGACGCCCATAAGCGCGCAGTCTTGCATGCTGTTAGAGCCTACACGCAAGGTATTACCGCCCGTTACGGCATAGATAGCAACCCCGCGCTGGTTGTTGGAGAGGCTGCGCTGCAAGAGTTCAAACTCGCGTACGGTGGGTGCCGGCCGTTGGAAATAACGCCACCACGGATAATCGGGTTGGTCGAAAGTCCAAGGCATTTTCATTACGTAAATCACCTTGTCGCCCACGAAACTCATGCTCTGGCGCACATTGGCCTCCAACGAATCAACTACCGTGAAAACGGCAATGATGGCGAAAATGCCCACGGTAACCCCAAGCAGGGAAAGCACGGTTCGCAGCAAATTTGCTTTGAGTGCTTGCCACGCGAAGCGGAAGCTTTCTAAAGTCAGGCGCAGAGCTTTCATGAGGCAATTCGGTGAAAAAGTGAATTTTAGGTTCGTTTGGTTGGCGCAAATGATGCAGCTTGAACCTCAAACTCATCATTTCACAAATTCACAATTTCACCTTTCCGGGCGAAAAGTAACGATAAATCAAGCTAGGTTGCGTACTTTCGCCGACTCAAATTTTCTTTAGCTTCCCTAGCTATTGCCTTTGCCTTACCCGCCTCTATGAAGCTTTCCGAGTTTAAGTTTGATTTGCCCGAAGCCCTGGTGGCCCAACACCCGGCCAAAAACCGCGACGAATCCCGCCTAATGGTGATACACCGCGACAGTGGCAAAATTGAGCATCGCACGTTCAAAGATATTATCGAGTACTTCGGCGAGGGCGACGTATTCGTGGTGAACGATACGAAGGTGTTTCCGGCTCGCCTCTACGGCAACAAAGAGAAAACCGGCGCTAAGATCGAGGTGTTCCTGCTTCGCGAACTGAACAAGGAGATTCATCTTTGGGACGTGCTCGTGGATCCCGCCCGCAAAATTCGGGTCGGCAACAAGCTCTACTTCGACGATGAGGGGGAAGTGGTGGCCGAGGTTATCGACAATACCACCTCCCGCGGCCGGACCATCAAATTTTTGTTCGACGGCTCCGACGAGGAATTTTACAAAGCGCTGCACAACCTAGGCGAGACGCCCCTGCCCCGCGAATCTATCACCCGCGATGCCGAACCCGCCGACAAGGAGCGTTATCAGACCATTTATGCCAAGCACACTGGCGCGGTGGCTGCTCCTTCCGCAGGTTTGCACTTCACCCGCGAGGTATTGAAGCGCCTCGAAATCAGAGGGGTAGAAGTGGTACCCGTTACGCTGCACGTAGGCTTGGGCACCTTCCGCACGGTAGATGTAGAAGACCTGACCAAGCACAAGATGGACTCCGAGAATTTCATCGTGCCCGGCACTTCCGCTACGGTTGTCAACCGCGCCCTCGATGCCAAAAAGCGTGTGTGTGCCGTGGGCACCACTTCTATGCGCGCCATGGAATCGTCGGTGTCGGCCAACTCGCGCTTGAAGGCCAACGAAGGTTGGACCGACCGGTTTATTTTCCCTCCTTATGATTTCAAAATCGCTAATACGCTGCTCACCAACTTCCATACCCCGGAGAGCACACTAATGATGATGGCCGCCGCTTTTGCTGGCTATGAACTTCTGATTGAGGCGTATAACGTGGCTATTAAAGAGAAATATAAGTTCTTTAGCTACGGCGACGCCATGCTCATTCTGTAAGCAACGGAGTAGCCGAATAACTCAGCAGTCAGGGAAAGCCCTACTACCTTGCGGTGGCAGGGCTTTTCTTTGCGACAATTTCTAGTAGTCTAGCCTGAGAATACCATGGCCCATTCAGATGCCCTTGATGTTGTTCTGCCACTCAGTACCATTGCGGCAGGACCGCGCTTTGCTGTTCTGGTAGCAGGCGGCAGTGGCACGCGCATGGGAACCGACCAACCCAAGCAATTCCTGGAGTTGAATGGTGAACCCGTATTGCTCCACACGCTTCGCCGGTTTGCCGACCCTAACTTGCGAGTAACCACCATCGTGGTAGTGCTACCAACCGACCAGCTTGAGACTTGGAAGCAACTGTGTGTTACCCACAAGGTACAAATCCCGCATACCGTGGTGACGGGTGGCGCCTCGCGGTGGGCGTCGGTGCGCAAGGGTTTGGGAGAGTTGGCCGGCTACGAGGTGGGCGTAGTGGCTGTGCACGATGGAGTACGCCCACTTACGCCTCTATCCGTTATTGAAAACACCTACACTACCGCAGCAGAGCACGGGGCGGCAATAGCGGCGGTACTTCCCAAAGATTCGGTGCGGGGACTAAGCCAGCAGGGTTCCTACGCGCTGGACCGCGCCCGGCTACGCTTGGTACAGACGCCGCAGTGCTTTGAAATTGGGCTGCTACGCCGTGCTTATCAACTACCAGAACTAGCCACCTTCACGGATGATGCCAGTGTGGTGGAGGACCTCCATCCCATTCGCCTCGTGCCGGGTGATTATTGTAACCTAAAGATCACCACGCCCGAGGATTTGCTGTTGGCCGAGGTGTTGCTGCGGCAAGAAAACAAATAGGCCTCCGTTTTGCACGCCCCATTAGCGTCAACCAGGAGCCTTAGTACTACTCGTTGAAAATTTTTACCTCTCATGGCTAGCAAGGCATAGATAACGGACTAACTCACATGATTATGTGATACCGCAGAGTTATAGAGTGAAGTATCTTGGTGACGTCGTACAGTAGCACTTCGCACAGCACCTTATCAGCCCCTTCTCCGAGTAAGACTTATGTTGATACTAGTTCGTCTCCGCTCACTGCCAAGACAAGTTGATAAGCTACCTGCTCCTAACTATGCTATACTACTTATATGAATAACTAACTATTTTATGCTTGGCTATACTTAGGCATTATTTATTTCGCTTGGGCCATTGAAGGTGCAATGGTCAATTAGGCAATTACCGACGAGGGGCCGAATCCTAATGGATTCGGCCCCTCGTCGGTAATTGCCTAATTGACCAACTGTCTATTACGCCTTAGCTGGTACTCTGCACAAGGTAATCCACCTAGTCACTCTGATTTACAAACTCAATTCCTCTTCTAACCCAACCGCTAGCTGAGCCCGCCGTATATCCTGGGACTCTTGCATAAAAACCTGAAATCATGCGTCGTTTCCAATTAGTTGCCTTACTGGCGCTGCCCCTGCTCACCGCTTGCTCGGGGGGAGAAAGCAACAAAGACCCGGTTGCGGAAGCCAAATTTCAGAACGAGAAACGCATTGGGAATGAAGCTATAACCGAAAAGCAGGAGCGTGACGCTGAATTTATGGTAACGGCTGCCAGCAGCAGCATGCTGGATCTAGAACTAAGCCAGATAGCGCAGCGCAAAGCCACTTCGCCCGACGTGAAATATGTAGCGCAGACCGTAGCCGGAGAGCATGGCCCCATGCAAACGGACCTAAAGACTGTAGCCGACAGGAAAAACATTGTGCTTCCCACCAACTTGGGGCAAGATCAAGCAGACCGTGTAGGCGAACTTTCTGCTTTGAACGGCCCAGCTTTCGACCGCAAATACCTCGACCTCTTGGAAGATAGCCACAAGCGTAGCATCGATGAGTTCAATGATATGAGCGACGAAGCCTACGATGGCGACATCCGGGCTTTTGCGGCTAAGTACCTTCCAATCCTGAAAAGGCACCGCGAAGCCGCGGAGCAAGCGGCCGACAAGTTGCCCAAGTAACTCCAATCCACCACATACCATTTCCTCTATGAAAACCAACTTTCTTTCCTTGCTGGCCCTCGCCACAATGCTCTCATTCAGTAGCTGCGGCGATGCCGAGAAGCGCACCGATGGTACCGCCGGCGAAGCAGTAAGTGATATGGACAAGGCTGCCGATGAAGGCGGCGTAGAAGCTGATGCCACCGTAATCGATAATGATGCGGGCCCCACTGTGTCGGCTGATGCCGATTCGGCCATGGCTACCGACTCCACCGGCCAAGCTCAACCATAACCTAAGCTGGTCAAAGCGAGTACGTTCTTTCATCCAACACCTCAACAACATTTGCTATGAAACGCTTTCTTTTTAGTGCCTCTTGCCTTGGCCTCCTCGCCCTCGGTGGCTGTGGCTCTACCGACACCTCTTCTACCACTGCGGATAGCGCTACGGGTAGTGCCCCTACCAACACCGAAGCTGGTGCAATGGACTCTTCCGCTACGGGCGGTATGAGCGGCGATACCGCCTCGGCAGGTGCCGCAGGTGGCGCAGCAATGGCTAACCCCAGTGGCCCAACTGCCCCGCACAGCGATGACCCTACCTTCATGATGTCGGCCGCGCATAGTGACCAGAACGAAATTCAATTGAGCAAGCTTGCACTAGAAAAAGGTGCTACTGGCATGGCTAAAACCCACGCTGACATGATGATTACCGATCATACCAAGTCGACGGCCGATTTAAAAGCCATAGCGCAGAAGAAAAGTGTAAAGTTGCCCACCGACATGGACGCCGAGCACAAAGCAATAGCCGAGCAAATGCGCAAGCTCTCGGGTAAAGAGTTGGAAAAGAAGTTTATGGACCAAATGGTAGTCGACCACCAGAAGACGCTGAACACCATGGCGGCCCATCAAACCATGACGAAGGACACAGATTTGCAGACCTTCATCACCAAGACTACACCCGTCATCGAGAAGCACTTGACGATGTCGAAAGAGCATTCGGGCATGATGTAGTATCGAATTTTGCCTGTGCTTCCATAAAGCAATAGGAAAGCCGCTGCCTGAATTAGGCAGCGGCTTTTTTTGGTAGTTTCATCTACTCTTTCCAGCATCCCAACTCTATGGATGTCACTATCAACGAGTGAAGTGGAAGTGCGGGAACGGCTGGAAACGCAACCGGCATAAACGGCAAAGACCGACTTGAAATTCCCCTAGCTGACAAGGTTAGAACCACTTACCACTTGTTGAGTATACAGCAGCAAGCCAGCAGCCCATCGGCTTGCGTGCTTATAAAGGTTAGGCACCAAGTGCTGCTTGGCTAGTTCGACTCCACCCGATTTTCTCGACCCATGGAAAAGCAATTGAAACGATTTGCAACCCTTTTGTTCTTCATTTGCAGCATCTTAGGCGGTATCATATCCGCGCAGGCACAAACTAAGCAAGCCGAGAAGCTCAACAAGAAGCGCAGCAAGAACCTAGCGCCAAACTCGCCCTACACCAAAGAGCAATTGAAATATGACTCCGAGTTTGCTGTAGCTGCCGCTAGTGCAAACATGCTGGAAGTGTCGCTGGGTAAGCTAGCGCAGCAAAAGGCTATTGCACTGGAAGTGAAGGAGTGGGGCAAAAAAATGGACCAAGATTACAGCGAAGCTGGTTCCAAACTGGAAGCCATTGCTAGCCGCAATAATATCACACTGCCTACCATGATGAGCGCAGACGACCGCGCCATTTATGATGATGTAGACGACCGCAAATACCTCGGCTTCGACAAGAAGTACCTGCGGGATGCAAAGGCCTTGCACGAGCGTACAGTGAAACGCTATGCCGAGGCTGCCACCAAGCTCAGCAACCCTGAGTTGCTTACCTACGTCACGGAAATGCTGCCAAAGCAACGGGCTCACGAAACCGAAACGGCCGCCTTGTTCGAGCGCGCAAACGCGCTGAAATAATAGGGTGCTTCGCTAGTTACAAACGCAAAGCCCCTCGTGCTTGTCTAAGCACGAGGGGCTTTGCGTTTGCAGTTGGTCTACTTTCGCCTGTTAAGCGTCCGCGTATTTACTGGTGCGCAGTTCTTCAGCCAGAAAGCGGCTGGTGTGGCCCTTGCCTGACTTGGCTACTTGCTCTGGTGTGCCTTGCGCCACAATGGTACCGCCTGCCGCGCCACCCTCCGGCCCGATGTCAATGACGTGGTCAGCCACCTTGATCAGGTCGAGGTTGTGCTCGATGATAAGAACGGTATTGCCTTTGTCAACTAGCTTTTGGAGCACGTCGGCGAGGTGGCTGATGTCCTCGAAGTGCAAGCCAGTGGTGGGCTCATCGAGAATGTAGAACGTCTTGCCGGTGTCCTTTTTGCTAAGTTCGGTGGCGAGCTTTACGCGCTGAGCTTCTCCACCTGAAAGCGTGGTGGCCTGCTGGCCAAGCGTAAGGTACCCCAAGCCTACCTCATTCAGCGTCTGAATCTTACGCAGGATGCGGGGCTGAAACTCGAAGAAGTCCACGGCTTTTTCCACAGTCATATCGAGTATATCAGTAATGGACTTGCCTTTGAAGCGCACTTCCAACGTTTCGCGGTTGTAGCGCCGGCCTTTGCAGGTTTCGCAGGGCACGTGCACGTCGGGTAGGAAGTTCATTTCGATGGTTCGGATACCGGCCCCCTCACAGGTTTCGCAGCGGCCACCCTTCACGTTGAACGAGAACCGGCCCGGCCCGTAGCCCCGGATCTTCGCTTCCGGCAACGACGAAAATAACTGCCGAATCTCGGTGAACACGCCGGTGTAGGTGGCGGGGTTCGAGCGGGGCGTGCGGCCAATCGGCGACTGGTCCACTTCAATTACCTTATCAATCAGCTCCAAGCCCTCGATGCTACCGTAGGGTAGGGGCTCGCGCTTGGCGTTGAAGAAGTGTTGGTTGAGAATTGGGTAAAGCGTGTCGTGAATGAGGGAGGACTTGCCGGAACCCGACACACCCGTAACCGCTACGAGTTTGCCCAGCGGAAACTTCACCGTTACGTTCTTCAGGTTGTGCCCTTTGGCACCTTTCAAGATCAGTTCTTTGCCTTCACCGGCTCGTTTTTTCTTGCGTAGCTCGATGTGCTTCTGCCCGCTTAAGTACTGCGAGGTAAGGCTGCCCGAATTGAAAATCTCCTGCGGCGTACCCGATGCTACAATGTGCCCGCCGTGGATACCAGCACCCGGGCCTATATCAAGCACATAATCGGCGTGCAGAATCATGTCCTTGTCGTGCTCTACCACAATCACTGAGTTGCCGATGTCGCGCAGGTGCTGCAAGGCCTTGATTAGCCGCTCGTTGTCGCGCTGGTGCAAGCCGATGCTGGGCTCGTCCATGATGTAGAGCACGCCCACAAGCTGGGTACCGATTTGGGTGGCAAGGCGGATGCGCTGGCTTTCCCCACCGCTCAGGGTCCGCACCGAGCGGTGCAGGTTCAAGTAGTCGAGGCCCACTTCCAGCAAAAAGCCGATGCGTTTCCGAATTTCCTTGAGCAACTCGCGCGCAATCAGGTTCTGGCGGTCGGTTAGGCGCGTTTCCAAGCCTTCAAACCAACCAGCCAGCTCGTTCAAGTCCATCACCGACAGCTCCCCAATGTTCTTGTCGTTGATCTTGAAGTGCAACGACTCCTTCTTGAGGCGGTAGCCGTGGCACTCGGGGCAGTCTTTTGCCTGGGTGTACTGCTGAATCCACTCCCGAATATTTTCGGAATCAGACTCCATCTGACGGCGCAGAAACGGGATAATGCCCTCAAACGGCTCGGTGTAATTGGCTTTCTTAGGGTCGGCTTCGTCGTCTTCGGGTATGCCGTAGAGCAGCCGTTCTATCAAGTCGTCGGGCAGCTTTTCCAGGGGAGTGCTAAGGCTGAACTTCTGCCTTTTGAGGATGGCGCTAAGCTGCTGGAAAATCCAAATGTCGCGGTACTCCCCGAGCGGGGCAATACCGCCGCGGCTGACGCTCAGCTTGCGGTCTGGCATCACCGATTCCTCGGTTATCTCCTGTACTTCACCCAAGCCGTTGCACACCGGGCACGCGCCGTAGGGCGAGTTGAAGCTGAACGTATTGGGGGCCGGGTCGTCGTAGGCAATGCCCGTGACGGGGTCCATGAGGAAGCGGGAGAAGAACTGTGTTTTCTTGGCGGCGTTTTTCTCCTCGGGGTCCAGCACCAGCATGGTGCCTTTGCCGTGCGTCAGCGCGTTCTGCACCGAGCCTGAGAGGCGGAACCGGTCTTCCTCTTTCACCACCAGCCGGTCGATTACGATTTCGATGTCGTGAATCTTGTAGCGGTCCACCTGCATCTTAGCCGTGAGGTCGAGCAGTTCGCCATCCACCCGCACCTTCGTGAAACCGAGCTTGGCAATCTGCTGAAACAGCTCCCGATAGTGGCCTTTGCGGCCTTTCACTACCGGCGCCAGCATTACCAGCTTTTTGCCATCGAAGTGCTGCAAGATGTAATTGATGATCTGGTCGTCGCTCTGCCTGATCATCTTGGCACCGGTGGCGTAGCTGAAGGCTTCGGCCGTGCGGGCGTAGAGCAACCGCAGAAAGTCGTATATCTCGGTGATGGTACCTACCGTGGAGCGGGGGTTGCGCGAGGTAGTTTTCTGCTCGATGCTGATGACCGGCGACAACCCTTCAATCTTATCGACATCAGGCCGCTCCAGCCCGCCCATGAAACTGCGCGCATACGCCGAAAAGGTTTCCATGTAGCGGCGCTGTCCTTCGGCGTAAATCGTGTCGAAGGCCAACGACGACTTACCGGAACCCGAAATGCCCGTGAATACCACAAGTCGCCCGCGCGGAATCTGCACCGAAACGTTCTTCAGGTTGTGCTCCCGGGCCCCGTACACCTCGATAAACGGCGACTCAATGCTGCTGGCGGAACCACTAAGTTGTCCGCTGGCAAGAATCGGCGCCAGCTTTGGCAACGAGACCGGAGCTACCGCCACTGTCGATGCTTCTTGAGTTGCCACCGTAGCCTTGGAGGCCTTTGGTGTTTTGGGAGCTTTAGGCGATGCAGCAGATAATGCCGCGGTTGTTTTTTTGGCCATGCACTAGCAATGCGAATAAGTCTGCAAAGGTACGTAAAACCCAACCTTCCTACTATCCCGAATAGCTTATTTGCCAAGTAGTTTGGCTAACGCAACCAGGAATAAGCGGCCGACAATATGTGCGGGCAGACTGCCTATAACAACGATGACACCCTAAAAGTCTCAGCGCCGTTGAAGTTCTAGTCTTAGCCTTGAAATTGTGTGCTTTACGCCACCAAACCTTTCAAATTGGCGCTGTTCTTGCACAGCACAAACCAGAAATTTTCACTTCTGAACGTATGAAAATGCTAATTAAAACGGGCCTGATTTTGCTGCTGGGATTGCTGCTACAAAGCGGTAGGACACAGGCGCAAGTACGGGTAAGCGTCAATGTGGGGACTCCTACTTGGGGGCCGGCCGTTGGCCCCAGCGTGCAGTATTACTACATCCCGGAAATCGACGGCTATTACGACCTGTACTCGCAAAGTTACGTGTACCTAGACAACGGCTACTGGGTGAACTCGCCTTACTTGCCCTCGTACTACGCCAATTATGACCCTCGTTTCTTCCACCCCATCGTAATCAACTACGCGGGGCGGCAGCCCTGGGGCTATATCCGCGACCATCGGGCCTACTGCAACCAGCGCGGCTGGCAGCCCGGCCGCTACTACGGCAACAACGGTTACTACGGCGGCGGACGAGGCGGCTACGCTCCGGCGCCTAACTACCGCTCGGCACCCGGCCGCTACGGCAACCCGCCTTACTACAACCGGGGCTATGCCCGCGGCAACGAGTACGACCGTAACAACCGGGGTAACTATGGCCACGACGACCGCAAAGACCGGGACAACTTTCGCCGCGACGAGCGGAGCAACTGGGACAACCAGAACACTCCCAGCCGCAACGACCGTGGTTTGCAGGGAGGCCGCGACGAACAAAATGCTTCTGGCGGAGGCCGAGGTCGAGGCCGGTAAACTAACTGTTTATTAAGTAATCCTAAAAGAGCGTCTTCATCTGAAGACGCTCTTTTTATGTTTTATCAGGTGCATTTGCTTGCCACAGCAGCGAGAGACTTTGAAAAAGCATAACTATAGTCTGGCTTCTTTCTTGCTTTTGTTCAGCAAACAAAATGAAATTCTATTCCATCTCTTATGAAATTGGTCTTTAAACTTGCTCTTGTGCTCTCACTCACAGGTTTTTCTTTCGCCACGCAGGCCCAAGGCCACGGCAAAGCGAGACGGCCCTTTTGGGGTCCAGTAATACCAGCCGGCAAGCAATACTACTACATCCCGGAAGTCGGCGGTTACTACGACGTCAGCACCCAACGCTACGTGGTACAGCGCGACAACCAGTGGGTGCGCGTAGAAAATATCAGCGGCTACGCGCCTTCGTCTTTCCACCCGGTAGTTATCGACTATGTGGGCGCGCAGCCCTGGGGGCAGATCAGCCAGCACCGCACCCTGTACCCCGTTAGCCTGCCCCCGGGCCAGGTAAAGCGCCTGGAAAATGGCAAAGGACTTCCGCCCGGTCAAGCTAAGAAGCTGGGCGGTGCTCCGGGCGGAGTCTATGTAGTGGAAGGTCAGAAAGGCAAGGGCAACAACGGCAAAGGCCACGGCAAGCACTAACCAGCCCCTACTTCCAGTTTTATAACGCCGGGTTCCAGTGTGGAGCCCGGCGTTTTTTTGCGGCAGCCAATTAGCAAAATTGTATTTTCGGTCCACTCTACACTTTGCTCACGCTGCGTTCTATGGTATTTAGTAGTACTGTTTTTCTGTTTTACTTTCTACCAAGCTTTCTGCTGCTGTACTTTCTCGCTCCCACTCAATTTAAAAACGCAGTGGCCCTGGTGGCGAGCATAGCCTTCTATGCTTGGGGCGGCCTCAGTTTCTTAGCCCTATTTCTAGTCTCTGTGGTGGTCAACTTCTTCCTCATCCAACTCATGGATCGGGCTGAGAGTTGGCAGAAGCGCATCTACTTGATTTCAAGTGTTGTTATCAATGTGGCGATGCTGTTCTATTTCAAGTACGCCAACTTTTTTCTGGAAAATTTCAGCGCAGTCAAGACCGCCCTGGGTGGGTCGGAACTGACGTGGGAAAAGGTGATGCTGCCCATTGGCATTTCCTTTTTCACGTTCGAAAAGCTTACCTACACCATTGATATATACCGGGGGGTGAACCGGCCGTTGCGCAGCTTCTGGGATTTTCTGCTTTATATCATGCTCTTTCCCAAGATGATAGCCGGGCCCATTGTTCGCTTCCACGAAATAGCCGGCCAGCTCACCGACCGCCGCGCCTTCGACACCATCGACCACAAACTGGCGGGCATGTTCCGCTTCGGAATCGGGTTAGCCAAAAAGGTGCTCATTGCCAACGTGCTAGGGCAGGAAGCAGACCGCATCTTCGGACTAAATCCAGTTGAGCTGTCAGCACCACTGGCTTGGCTGGGTGCCCTGAGCTATACCTTCCAAATCTACTTCGACTTCTCGGGCTACTCCGATATGGCTATTGGCCTGGGTCGGATGATGGGGTTTCAGTTTCCCGAGAACTTCAACAACCCCTACGTTTCGCGCAGCATCACCGAGTTCTGGCAGCGTTGGCACATCACGCTCGGCCGCTGGATGCGCGACTATCTTTACATCCCGTTGGGCGGCAACCGGGTGAAACCCAGCCGGCTCTATATCAACCTCTGCACCGTATTTATTCTCTCCGGTTTCTGGCACGGCGCCGCGTGGAATTTTGTGGCATGGGGCGCTTTTCACGGCCTGTTTCTGGTGCTTGACCGACTGTTTTTGCTACGCATCACTAGTCGGCTGGGCGCCCTCAGCCTTGTTCCCACTTTTCTGGTTACAGTGGTCGGCTGGGTGCTATTCCGGGCCGAAAGCCTGGCCGGCGCTTATGCCTATCTAAAGCAGATGTTTGGCGGAGGCATGGGGGAGCTGCCTTACCTCAACAACGAATTTTGGGCGGTGCTGCTACTAGCTGCTGTAGGCTCCTTTATAGCCGCGTGGCCACCCGTCGAGCGTTGGGAAGTATCCTTGTTCAGCGAGAAACTGAGCTTGCCTTACACCGCTGGCCTCACGCTAGTTACAGCGGTGCTACTGGTGCTGAGTGGAGGCGCTATCCTAGGAAGCTCTTTCAATCCGTTCATTTATTTCAGATTCTAAGGAGTGGCGGCTTTTTCTTCCCAAGGTTTAAAACGGATTTTTCTTGGTTTGCTGATTGGCGTGTTGTCCGTACCCGCTTTGCAGGCTCGCTTTCCCGTATTCAAAATAGGCCGGTTAGGAGGTTACGCGCAGAAAGCCTCCGCCCCCGTTTTTAGTTGGTCAGGCCTGCTCGATAACAGTTATCAGTTGGCCCTGGAAAAATACGTGGAAGACCATATTGGTTTCCGGACATTGCTTATCCGGGTGCGCAACCAACTGGCTTATTCACTTTTCAGGGCGGCCAGAGCCAGCCAGGTAGTGGTTGGAGATGATGATATCTTATTTGAAGAAGCAGGAATCCGGGCGTATCTGGGGCAGGATTTCAAGGGCAACGAAGCCGTATGCTTAAATGTGCGGCGGTTGAAGGCCGTGCAGGACACGCTGGCGAAACGCGGGATTCTGCTGGTTTTTGCCATTGCGCCCGGTAAAGCTAATTTCTACCCCGACCACTTCCCCAGCTACTTCAAGCGTCAGCCCCGAACCACAACTAATTACGCGGCCTACGCCAAGCAAATGCAAGCGCAGGGCATCAACCTGCTTGATCTTGCGCAAGCCTTCCAGCGCTGGAAGGACACGGCCTCGTACCCCTTGTTTCCGCGGGGTGGAGTGCATTGGAGTGGCTACGGCATTCCCCTGGCGGCCGATTCTCTGTTTCGCTACATCGAGCAGCGCGGCCACTTCGACCTGCCAGACTATGCGGCCACCGGCCCCAGCATCAGCAACCACCCCCTCGACTCCGACAACGATGCCGCCCAAGCCTTGAATGTGCTCTGGGAGCCGCCGGCGTACCGCATGAATTCCCCCGATGTAACGTTCCGGCGTCGCAAACCCACTCAACAACGTCCTAACCTACTCGTCGTTGGTGACAGTTTCGTTTACGGTTTGATTGGCTTTTACCCCTACATCCCAAGCCTGTTCAGCGACAAAACGCAGTTTTGGTACTACAACAATCTAGTGGAAATGGGCGCCCGATCCGACATGCCGCTCAGCCGCGAAGTAGCTCTTCTCGACCGTAAAAAGGAAATACTAGCCCAAGATGTAATCCTGCTGCTTTATAATCAGCAGAATCTGGTATCCTTCGACAACGGCTTTAGTGCCGATGCCTACGCTATGTTCTTCCCGCTTACTGCCGCCGATCAGGCGCGCATCCAGGCGCTAGAACAGGAGTTGCAACAGTCGCCAGCCGTGCAGGACAAGCTCTGGGAACAAGCAACTACCACCGGCAAAGACTACAACCAGTTACTCCATGAAACGGCCGTGAAGGAGTATGAGCTACGCCGGCCTTAAGGCGCTTCACACTCGAACATTTCGCTTAGCAACAGCTTTTTAGCTTATCTACTTCGCCCAGCAAATCTGATGCAATGGTCGAGGCTTCATTTCTTAAGAAGTCCTAAAATAGCTTTCTGAACCGAACACATGCTGTTTCTCGTACCAAGATGCTATCCAAATAAGGTACTGCCCTTGCGACGCAGAATGAATCTGAGGAAGCTGATTCCTCCTGTGTCGCAAGGACAAGGTTCTTGCCTATTTGAATAGCCTCTAAGCCTAACCTCTCCACGTATCCCACCACCATGCCTACTGCCTATCAACCCATTAGTTGCTCGTTCTACGACGAGCTAGAAGCCCGTGCCACCACCCAGCAGGTCTGCACCCTCACCTACCGCACCGAACCCGACACGCCACCAAGCACTTACCAAGGCACTATCCAAGACCTGTTTATCAAGGACAAAGTGGAATACCTTCGTTTGGCTGATGGATTCGAACTGCGACTCGACGCGCTGGTAGCCGTTGACGACAAAGAGCTTCGGAATTACTGTTAACTGAAAAAGGCGGCCTCACAGCCGCCTTTTTCAGTTATGTATAACTTTAATTTTAAAACTCCGCGCTCTTCGGGAAGCGGGGGAAGGGAATAACGTCGCGGATGTTGGCCATGCCCGTAACGAAGAGAATAAGGCGCTCGAAGCCGAGGCCGAAGCCCGCGTGCGGGGCGGTACCGAAGCGACGCAGGTCGAGGTACCACCAGAGGTCGTCTTCGGGCACGTGCATTTCGGCCATGCGCGTCTTGAGCTTCGTCAGGTCTTCTTCGCGCTGCGAACCCCCAATAATTTCGCCGATACCGGGGAAGAGCACGTCCATGGCCCGCACGGTGCGGCCGTCCTCGTCCAGCTTCATGTAGAACGCCTTGATTTCCTTGGGGTAGTTGGTCAGGATAACAGGTTTTTTGAAGTGCTTCTCCACCAAATACCGCTCGTGCTCCGACTGCAAATCGGTGCCCCAATCCACCGGAAACTCGAACTTTTGCTTGGCAGTTTTCAGGATTTCTACTGCTTCGGTGTAAGTAAGACGCTGGAACTCGTTGTCAACAACAAACGTAAGCCGGTTCAGCAACTCCTTGTCGTACTGATCGTTGAGGAACTGCAAGTCGTCGGGGCAGTGCTCCAGGGCGTAGCGCACCAAGCTGCGGAGAAAGTCCTCGGCCAGGTCCATGTTGTCCTGTAAGTCGTTGAAGGCCACTTCGGGCTCGATCATCCAAAACTCGGCCAGGTGGCGGGCGGTGTTGGAATTCTCGGCCCGGAAAGTCGGCCCAAACGTGTAGATCTTCCCCAGGGCCATAGCTGCCAGTTCGCCTTCGAGCTGCCCCGAGACGGTGAGGTTGGTGGCTTTGCCGAAGAAATCCTGCTTGTAGTCCACCCGGCCCGTCTCGTCGAGCGGCGGGTTTACCTCGGGTAGCGTGGTTACGCGGAACATCTGCCCGGCGCCCTCGGCATCGGAGCCGGTGATGATGGGCGTGTGGACGTAGAAGTAACCGTTGTCGTTGAAGTACTTATGAACGGCAAACGCCATGGCGTGCCGGATGCGCAGCACCGCCCCAAATGTGTTGGTGCGCGGGCGTAGGTGCGCTATTTCCCGCAAAGCCTCCAAGGAAATACCTTTCTGGTCGCTGCCGCGCTTCTGCAACGGGTACTCTTCCGGATTGGCCGTGCCCAGCACCTCGATTGCCGAAGCTTGGATTTCCACGGCCTGTCCTTTGCCCTGCGAGGCCACCAATTTACCGCGCACGGCCAGGCAAGAACCGGTGGTTACTTCTTTTAAATTTTCCTCCGGAAACTTCTCGGCATCGGCTACCACTTGAATAGTATGAATGGTAGAGCCATCGTTGAGGGCAATGAATTGCACGTATTTGTTGCCGCGGCGGGTGCGCACCCAGCCGCGTACTAGCACTTCACGGTCCAGGTCGGTGCTGCCAAGCAGATCCTGCACGCTGGTCTTTCGGAGGTCGGACATCGAAACGTTACTTCTCGGGGTTAATACTTGGTATGGAATCGGTAAAGGTAGGACTTTTGGAAAGGCAGCGAAAACCCCTCTCAGTAAGTGCTGCCGCCGGCTGCGCGAACCCAGCGGTGTTCGACTTCGTTCTGTGTAAAATGTAGTGTCTTGTTGGGGTGATGGGCAGCTTGAATTGGCTGTGCCCTATTTATCCTTGCTTCCATCTTATTGTTGGGATTTCAGGCAGATTAATTGTTGTCTGCGGCCATGGCTCACCCAACATTTTACCTGAAACGCAAGTACAGAAAGGCCTATATTTGATCTAACCGCCTCCGTTTTCATCCTAACAGGGCGTACGAGTTTTAGAGTATGCAAAGACTGGACATGAAGCAGCTTCTCTCGCAGAAGCTGTCGCCCCAACAGATACAATTCATCAAACTGCTGCAAATCCCGACGGCGGAGCTAGAAGCCCGCATCAAGGAGGAGTTGGAGGCGAATCCCGCTTTGGAAGAAGGCGACGAAACCGACGACGAAGTGGAGGACCAGGAGCGCGACGATGATTCGGCGGAGGATACCGATGATTTCGATGACCCGGATGCCGAGTTCGACAACCCCGACAACACGCTCGACGAAGACTTCGATAACGACAGCCAAGCCGAAGAGCAACCCGAAATAGACCTCTCCGCCAAGGATGAACCCCTTGAGCAGAGCGAAAGCAGCAGCAACGACGACCTCGACCTGAGCGACTACCTCAACGACGACGAAATTGCGGGCTACAAAATGCAGGGCGACGGTCCCGGCGAAGACGAAGACGACCGAGAGATGCCCCTGGCCGACACCAGCGGCTCGCTCATCGACAGTCTGATCGACCAACTAGGCTTTGCCGACCTCGATGAAAAGCAGGAAGCCATCGGCCGCCAGCTAATCGGCTCCATCGACAACGACGGGTACATCCGGCGCGACCTATCGGCCATTGCCAACGACTTGGCGTTCTCGCAGAACATCGAAACGTCGGTGCCTGAAATCGAAGCTGTGCTGCATCTGGTGCAGAGCTTCGACCCGCCCGGCATTGGGGCGCGCGACTTACAGGAGTGCCTGTTGCTGCAACTCGAACGCCGTCCGCAAGACGAAGCAACCGAGCACGCCGAACGGATTCTGAACGAAACGTTCGATGAGTTTACCAAGAAGCACTACCAGCGCATTCAGCAGCGCCTCGACCTGGAAGACGACGAGTTAAAAGAAGCTATTGCCCTCATTCTCAGGCTAAACCCTAAGCCCGGCGGCAGCGGCCCGGTAGGCGGCGGCAAGGCGCAGTATGTTGTTCCCGATTTCATTTTGACCAACGACAACGGCGTATTCAACCTCACGCTCAACTCGCGCAACGCGCCTGATTTGCGCGTGTCGCCGGCGTACACGGAAATGTTCCGGGCCTATGATAAGGGTGCCAAGAAAGACAAGAAGCTGAAGGAGGCCGTCACGTTTGTGAAGCAGAAGCTGGACTCGGCCAAGTGGTTTATTGATGCCATTCGGCAGCGCCAGAACACGTTGCTCCGCACCATGGATGCCATTGTCCGCTACCAGCGCGAGTTCTTTCAGGAGGGCGACGAAAGCAAGCTCAGACCGATGATTCTCAAGGATATTGCCCAGGAAATCAACATGGACATCAGTACCGTGAGCCGGGTAGCCAATTCAAAATCGGTGCAGACGGAGTTTGGTATTTACCCACTCAAGTACTTCTTCTCCGAGGGCATTGCCACCGATTCGGGCGAGGATGCATCGAGCCGGGAAGTGAAGCACATCTTGAAGGAAATCATTGAAGGCGAGAAAAAAGACCGGCCTCTCTCCGACGATAAGCTGGAAAAAATGCTCAACGCCCGCGGCTACAACATTGCCCGCCGCACGGTAGCCAAGTACCGCGAGCAGCTCAACATTCCAGTGGCGAGGCTGCGGAAGGAGTTGTAGAGACGCAGTAAACAAAAACGAATTCCACTCAACTGATTCACGTTCTTATTCAAAGAAACAGGCCCGAAGCAATGCGCTTCGGACCTGTTTCTTGGTGGACAAGTTGTTGTTTATTGCTTTACCACGCGCTGGGTAGCGGTTTGGCCGTTGCCTTTCACCGTCAGCACGTAGGTGCCGGTGGCGAGACTGATAGGCGGCTGCACCGTGAGCTGTTGCGCGGCCGTGCGGGCTGTGGTGCGGTATACCACGCGGCCCTGCATGTCGCTAAGCGTGAGGCTGGTACCAGCAACAGCCGGCCGGTCCAGCTCTACGTTCAGCGTTTCGCGGAACGGGTTAGGATACGTGCTGCGCACGAAGCTGTTGGGAGCGGCGACCTGGCCGCGGGTGCTCAGTACTCGTAGGGCGTCGGTGGTGTAGAGGCCCCGGCCGTGGGTGGCGGCGGCCACTTGCTTGTCGGAGGTGCGCATACGCAGCATATCTACCCGCACGTTGGCCAAGCCATTGTTGGCGGGCTGCCAGTTTACGGTGCTAGCAGTGAGGTTGTCGGTAACCCACACGCCAAGCTCGGTGGCCAGCATGATGCGGTTGCCGTCGGTGGGGTCGAACAAGGCCCAACGGATGGGCATGTCGGGCAAGTTGCCTTCCACGCTGCGCCACGCCGTGCCGCCGTTGGTGGTTTCCCACACGCTGGTTACGCCGTAGTTGGAGTAGGTTACTACGAGGTGCTGCTCGTTGCTGCGGTCTACGGCTACGCACGAAACAGAGCCTGGTGCTGGGCTAGCTGCCGGCACCCGAATTTCGGTGATAACCGGCGTCCGCGGCGCCACATTCAATGTGGAATCAATACGCAGGACCCGGCCCGAGTTGGTACCCACGTACACCCGGTTGAGCACGCTCGGCGATACGGTTACGTGCGTAACGGTGCCGGCTCCGGGCAACGACACCGCCGTGGCCGTGGTAGCCGCCGTGGTGGTAGCATCCAGCCAACGGAACATCTGGTTGGCGCCATAGCCGCCGTACATAGCGTTGGAACGGCTATCGTAGTCGGTGGGGTTGATAAAGGAACCCAGCGTGGTACTTATGTTTTGGGTGACAAAGCTGCTGCCGCCGTTAATGGAGCGCCGGTACTGCGAATAGATATAGCTCGTAAATTGGAACTGAGGCTCGTCTTCGTCGATAAAGCAGAATGCTCCGTCGCCGCCGGTGGCGGTGGTAGTACTCACCACGCCGGCCCCGTTGAAGAGCTGAGTGCCATTGTCTTGCGAGCCGGCCAGGAAGTAGTTTACGTTGGTGGGGTGCACGGCGCAGGCATAGAACTGCGTGATGTTCAGGCCACCCACGCGGGTACTGAAGACGGGGGCAGCCGGACTTTCCACCGAAGCATTCGTGGTCACGGACACGCCGCCATCGTTGCCGAAATAGCAGATGTCGGGCGTAGCGAAGGCAATGGCGTGGTGGTCGGCGTGGAGGAAGCCAGCCGAAGTGCGCGCCGCCGTCCAGTTCGATACTTTCGTCCAGATAACCGGATCATCGGCGGCCGTGGTGGAACGGAATACATCCAAGCCTCCCACATAAACCAGGTCGGGGTTGGTAGGTGATACGCCGGCCAGCAGGTCGTACCAGGCTTGGCTACTGGCCAGCGCCGTAGCGGTGCCACCGGGCAAGGTCATGGTTACCCAGGTGTCGCCCCCATTATCGGAACGAAACAGGTTGAGTACGCCGCCGGTGCTGGCGCTTTCCATGATGGCGTACACGCGGCGGGCCCGGCTGGGGGCGCACGCCAGTTCGATGCGCTCGTAGCCGGTAGTGGGCAGCCCAGAGTCGGTGAGGGTGTTGAGCTTGGTCCAAGTGTTGGCGTCGCCGGTGGGGGAACGATAGATGCCATCCGTTTGTCCGATGCCGGCCGTGGCAAACAACTTCCCATCGGCCGCAATTTCAATGTCGGCAATACGGTCAACCAAAGCCCCCACGCCGGCTCCGAGCACTTTAATCCAACTTGAGCCGCCGTTGGAACTGCGAAACAAGCCCGCGCGAGTGCCCGCATACAAGTCGCCAGTGGCAGGATGAACCAGCAGCTTCTGGACGTACTGGAAGTTAACGCCTCTGGTGCTGGCTAGCTGCTCCCAGGTTTGACCGTGGTTGATGCTCTTCCAAATACCTTCCCCCCGAATAGCATCGGCGTTCAGAAACCCCTCGCCCGTGCCGAAATACATGACATCGGCATTGCGTGGGTCAGCCGCCAACGCAGTGATAGCCAAGTTGGAAAAGAAGTTGTCTACGCTCTGCCACGTAGCGTTGGGGTCGAGTCCATTGGAGGTTTTCCACAGGCCACCGCCCACCGAGCCGCACCACACCGTATTCCCGCTCGAATCAGCGGCGTCAATGAGTAGTGCGCGCGTTCGGCCCCCAACGTTGGCGGGTCCGCGTTCGGCCCACTGCGTCAGCGTGAGGCTGCCCGACGCGGGTCGCTGATTGGCTCGCTCCGCTACCAGCTGTTGCGCGTATTTCTGGGCCGCTACCAACCGCTCACGCGGTACGGTCCCGGTAGCGGGGTCCATGGTGCGCGCCACTTCCTGTTCTATGGCCAAGTCGGGCCGGTCTTCTCTATCTCGCTCCTCTTCTTCCTCTTCCCGATCTTCGCGCAATTCTTGCGGCGTACCCGCATTGTTGGGTTGGTGCTGCCACCACCACGCGCCCCCTGCCAGGGTGCCCGTCGTGGCTAAGCCAAGTAAAAGTTGTCGCCCTCGAGGTCCGAGTATCGTACGTATCATATAGTTGAGTGAGGTGAATAAATGGTTCTAACAGCAATAGGCGTACGCGCTAGGCACGAGGTTGCTAAAGATAGGACAAGTACCTACAAAAGCCAGTGGGTTTAGTAGCTTTGGTTTTAAGTCTGACCCGACCAAAGTTCCTAGCCATTCCTTGAACCGCGCTATTGCCACTTTTTTCTCGGCGGTCGGCCATCCGTTGCTGCTCCCGAGCTACCTGTTCTATGTGGTGTGCTATCAGCTGCCGGGCGTGGTGCTGCACCCTCTGCCGCCCAACCGCTGGCAGCTAACCGGTTTGGTGGTGCTCTTCACGTTTGTGCTGCCATCGGCGGGTACTGCGTTGTTGCTGTGGCGAGGCCTGATAACAGGTACCCTGGAACTGCGGGAGCGGCAGCAACGGCCCCTGCCCTTGCTGCTCGCTACGCTTAGCTTCGGCGCAGCCACGGTGCTGCTGAACAACCTTCCAGAGGCCATTGATGCCTTGTTGCGCACCATGCTGGTGGGCATGACGGCAGCGGTTTTCCTTACCCTGCTCGTCTCGTTGCGCTGGAAGATAAGCGCCCACGGGGTGGGCGTTGGGGGGGCAGTGGGTTTGATGGCGGTGCTCTACGTGCGCGATGCCCCCAATGCTTTCACTATGGGCTGGCTGCTAGCCAGCATTTTGCTGGCGGGCACGGTGCTTAGCGCCCGGCTAGCTCTCGACGCCCACACTCCCACCCAAGTATGGGCTGGTTTTGCCTTGGGAGTAGCACTGGTAGTGGGGTTCAGCGTGGGCGCTCTGTTAACCTAGCGCGGCTATAAATCGGGACAACAGAAGCGCAGGTACACCTGACACTTAAATTGCTCACCCACGCTAGTGCAGCTTGCTCATTTCCTCGCGCAACAACTCCTGCACTTGGTTTAGCTGGAAATCGGCTTCGGTCTGAATGTAGGGCATCAGACGATTCATAATACGTTCCTGCCGCTGACCGTTGGCCAGGGCCTCGGCGTAAGGAATGTGCGAGAACGTAACCTGCGAGTAAAGCGGTAGCCACTGGCCCGGATACTGAGCGGAAATTTCACTTTCTATCTTCTTCTGTAGCAAGAACCGGGGGTCGGCCACCCGGTCCCGCATTTCCTCGAAGTTGTAGATGGCCAAGTCAGCCATGGCGTCGGCGTCGGGTTTGCGCTGGGTCTGGAACTGTTGGAAGATGGTGCGCCAGTCGGTGCCGTACTGGGCTAGCAGCCCGTTGAGCACCGAGCAGTCCTCGAAGCCGGCATTCATGCCTTGACCATAAAACGGCACAATAGCGTGCGAGGCATCCCCAATCAGCAGCACATCGTCATCAAAAGCCCACGGAAAGCAGCGCACGGTTACGAGGGAGCCGGTTGGGTTTTCAAAAAAATCGACGCCTAGTTCGGGCATCAGGGGCACGGCATCGGGAAATACTTGCTCGAAGAAAGCCAGCACTTGCGCCGGAGTTTGCAGCGCGGCAAACGAGTGCGGGCCCTCATACGGGAAGAACAGCGTGCACGTAAATGACCCATCCAGGTTGGGCAGGGCAATCATCATGTATTGCCCGCGGGGCCAAATGTGCAGGGCGTGCTTTTCGAGTTGCCAGGCGCCACCGGGGCCGGGCGCAATGTGCAGTTCCTTGTAGCCGTACTCGAGGTAGCTCTGGGAGTAGTTGTAGCGGTCGGTTTTCTGCATGGCACTGCGCACGGCCGAGTAGGCCCCATCGGTACCGAACAAGCGACGAAAGGGCCGAACCTGCTCCTGCCCGGTAACGGCATCGCGCAGGTGCAGCGTGTGCTCGCGCAGGTCTACGTTCAGGCACTGCTGGTTGAAGTGCAGCGACACTCCGGGTTCGGCTTCCACTAGATCCAGCAGCTTGCGGTTCAGCCCTGCCCGCGACACCGAGTAAATAGCTTGGTTGTCTTGCCCGTAGGGCTGGTGCGTGAGCTGGCCGCGCTGGTCGTGCATCATCCGGCCGTACATGGGGATGCCTACCTGGCGGACTTCATCGCCGATACCTACTCCTTCCAGGGCCCGCCACCCCCGGTCAGAAAGGGCGAGGTTGATGGAGCGACCTTCCAGAACCCCGGCCAACCGCGGGTCAGCGCGGCGCTCAAATACGTCGACCTGATGGCCGTGCCGCGCTAAGTATAACGCTAGCAGCGACCCAACTAGGCCCGCGCCCATAAGCGTGAGTGGCTCGGCAATAGTCCCGGCAGGTGTAGTGGCAGATGGTGTGGCGGCAGACATAGAGAAGACCTATACGGTAAGAGCGGCGAAGCTAGTTGTTCAACATCAATTTCAACTTGTCCAGCAAAAAGCAGTTCACCGGAAAAACGGGAGGGTTCGACTTGTTTTCCCCCTAGGTTCATCGGAAACCTTACTTGTGTACCATTAAGCACTCTAGATTTGAATTATAAAACGAAGCAGTTGAACAAAAACTCAGGTTTAAACCGAAGCTTCTTCGCAAAGCTCAACACTCAAGTTCTCTCCCATCTTCTCCTTGCTTCGTTGTGGCTGGCTCGGCTTCTCCATCTCAACTGCCTACTAGTATGCCAATCGTTGTATTCGACCTCCAAGACTGCAATTCGATTTCTGTGCCCGTTTCGGATTCAACCAAGCACGACAGCAAGGAAGTTTTTCGTATTGGCGAATTTTTGATTGGCAGCAGCGACTGTTCGAATTTGGGTGGTCATCCGGATATTCGCTACTAACGCCAAGGAGCTATGCTCGCGCCATACATTGCGTAAGCATGAGCCGCCTACGGGCGGTTTTTGTAGTTATTGCGCCTTTTACTAGTTCATCTTGAATTTCTGATTGTAAGCCACTTACTGACGCTCAGCGCCCAGAGCACACCGTGGTTTTAGTTTTAATATCGGCCGACTGGTATCCGTCGGCGCAATAGCAGACCTCAACTATCTGCTAATCAGAAACCAATCCACCAAGCCCAGCTACTTAGCATCGACTATCAACCGGAACGTCAGGTTGAGGCGGGGAGCAGTGGGGCGAGCTGTTTTTGGGACGGCGTGCAGTCAGTGCTGCTGGGTGGTACCGCCCATAAGTAGCAAGCTCCCAGTTGGCAAATCCAGCGAAACTGGTGGGTGGAGCAACTGGCTAGGATCACGCGGCCGCAGGCGAAACCGGCGGGCAGCCCCCAGGCTTACGGACGCAATAATAGGTGCAGGCCCAAGCGCGGGTTCGTCGTCGGCGTGCCACCCCATACTGTCCTGACCCGTTCGATACAGATTGAGCAAGACGCTGTTGAAACTAGCCTGCGTGGCAGCTTGTACCTGCTGGCGCAGCTGCTGCAAGGCGGGCGTCCAGGGCTGCGGGTCCAGCGCTAAGCCGGAATAGGAATAGCGGGACGTGGGGTCGCCGTACCAAGCCGTTAGGCGCGGTTGCATTACCGCCTTCCCGAAAAGCTTGATCGGCTCTTGTCGCCAGGCAATGGTGTTGGACAGCTCGTCCAATAGGCTAGCGGCAACCTCCGGGGCGAGAAAATAAGGGTCGAGCAGCACATCGGCATGCGGCAAGGACAGGTGAGTGAGAGGCACGGAGTTGAGCATTCAGGTAAGCTACGCCTACCGTTTCATCATTTTTTCCATTTCCACCTGCACCTCCTTGGGTTGTTGTTTGATAAGGTACGGCATTGCTTTTTGCAGGCCCCAAACAATCAGAAAGCAAATGAAGATGGGTGGAAGAATGCTCTTGCTCCGATAGGTGTCGGTGTGCACATAACGCGGCCAGAACCACAGCAAGTAAGCTAATACGGCGGGCACATTGAAGAGCAACGTACCAAGGAATGGGTTCAGTCCTTGCTGCAAAACAGCCCAGGTTAGGATCTGGGACCCCACCACCATGTACACAACAATAAATACGACCAAACCCAAGAGGGCCCGCATGCGCCGGAGCCGAAACAGATTGATTCCGAGCAGTACACCGCCCCCTATCATCATAGATATGGGTAGTATCGAAAACAACACGATAGTACCCGGCGAGTATAGGGCGGGCGCTTCTTCGTCGGCCGACACCGAAGCAGATGTATCGCCTAGGAGTGGCTTAGCCGCCACCACAGCAGCCTCCTGCTGCCGCTGCTGCTCCACAATAGGCCGCAGTTCCGTTCGAAGAGCAGCGGCGTCAGTAGGGTGTTCGCCGCGCCGTTCCAATTCATCGAGAGCCGCTAAAACAGCATCCTCACGGTATTCAGTGCGGTTTTGCACGTAAAGCAGCAGCTCAGAAAGAGGTTTGCGGGACATTTTCTCCGCGTATTCATCAGCCATGACACTATGCTTCAATAGAAAGACGACGGGAGTTAGGTAATAGAACGTAAAACACCGCTACTTGACGAATAATGCCCGAAATGTTGTACGACACCAATAATTAGCTGCAACTACCGCCTGTAGGTTCAACTACTTGTGCTGCTCTAAGCCGTGGCAAAGAACAAGCCGGCGGTGCAACGCTTCGCTTGCCTATGCCAGTTTTTGCGTGGCGGCCCACTCCGCCAGTACGGCACCGACGCGTTGCACATCCTGAAACGAGTTGTAGAGAGGCACCGGCGCCAGCCGAATTACGTTGGGTTCGCGCCAGTCGCCAATGATACCGGCAGCCATCAGGTGGTCGAACAGCGCACGGCCATTGCGGTGCACCAGCAAGGAGAGCTGACAACCCCGCTCGGCAGAGTTGGGGGGCGTAATAATTTCCAAATGGGTTTTGGGCAACTGAAGGCGCTTGATCAAGAACTCCAGATACCCAGTAAGCAACTCGCTTTTGCTGCGTAGGGCCGCCATTCCGCCCGCGGCTTCGTGCACGGCTAGGGCCGCTTCGTGCACGGCCATGGTTAGGATAGAGCTGTTGGAAAGCTGCCAGCCTGCCGCGCCGCGCATAGGCCGGAAGCCTTTGCGCATCTTAAACCGTTCTTCTTCGTCGTGGCCCCACCAGCCGGCTAGGCGCAAGAGTTCGGGCTGATTGGCAAACCGCTCGTGCACAAAAGCCCCGGCCACTCCGCCGGGGCCGGAGTTCAGATACTTATAGGTGCACCAGCAAGCAAAGTCCACGTTCCAGTCGTGCAGGTGCAGCGGGATGTTGCCAGCGGCGTGAGCCAAGTCGAATCCCACCTTCGCCCCCACTGCGTGCCCGGCCTCGGTGATGGCCGCCATGTCGTAGACCTGGCCGGTGTAGTAGTTGAGGCCGCCCATGATGACGGTGGCCAGCGAACCACCTAGCTCCTCGATTTTGGCTACAATATCCTCGGTGCGCAAGGTGTGTTCGCCGGGCCGCGGTGCTAGCTCGACAATGGTATCGTCGGGGCTGAGGCCATGCAGCTTCACTTGCGACTCCAGCGCGTACTGATCGGAGGGAAAGGCGCCGCTTTCCATCAGCACTTTGTAACGGGAAATGGTCGGCCGGTAAAAGGAAATCAGCAGCAGGTGCAGATTGGTGGTTAGGTTGTTCATTACCACCACTTCCACAGGTTGGGCGCCCACTACACGAGCCGTAGCTTCAGTGAGCCGCGCATGGAAATTCAGCCAAGGCGTATCGCCCCGGAAATGGCCTTCCACTGCCATTTCCTCCCAATTCGTGAATTGACGCTCGGCGGCGGCCCGAGCGGTGCGCGGCTGCAACCCCAGCGAGTTGCCGCACATATACACGCTTTCCTGGCCATCAGGAGCCAGCGGAATATGAAACTGGTGGCGAAATTCGCGCAGCGGGTCCTGCGCATCTAACTGAGCGGCGAAGTCGGGAGTGGGTTCAAAAGAGGTCATCGAAGGCAAAGGTACGCCGATAGGCTGCTACCGCCCCGCCAGAATTTTCATTAAATGTGAATCAGGCAGCCCCAGCCAATCCAGAGCATTTTCACCCAACATCCGCGCTTTTACGTCGGCCGGACAGGGCATGGATTGAATCAACTCGCCGGGCGTCAGCTCGCCGAGCGGAAATGGGTAGTCGGTGCCCAGCACGATCTTGTCGGGCCCGAGCGTTTTCATCAGGTAGTCGAGTATGAGCGGGTCGTGGACCAATGAATCAACCCAGAAGCGGCCCAGGTACTGGCGCGGGTTTACGTTGTTATCGACGGCGCACAGGTCGGGGCGCACTTTAAAGCCGTGCTCGATGCGCCCGATGGTACTGGCAAACGAGCCCCCACCATGCGCCACCGCTACCCGCAGGCGTGGCAGCCGCTCTAGCACGCCCCCAAATATCAGCGAGCAAAGCGCCAGCGTGCTTTCGGCGGGCATGCCTACCAGCCAGGGCAACCAGTACTTCGGCATTTTCTGTTGGGCCATCATGTCCCAGGGATGCACGAATACGCAGGCGCCTAGTTCTTCCGCCGCCGCAAACACCTCGAACAGCTCCGGGGCATCGAGGTTCCAGTCGTTGACGTGGGTGCCAATTTGGATGCCCGCCAGCCCTATTTGCATGCACCGTTCCAGTTCGCGCACCGCCAAATCAGGCGCCTGCATGGGCAGAGTGCCGAGCCCGACGAACCGTGCGGGGTAGCGCCGCACCACATCAGCAATATGGTCGTTGAGCAGTTCACTTAAATCCAGCGTGTCCAGCGGCTTGGCCCAGTAGCTGAACATGACGGGCACCGTGCTAAGCACTTGCACCTGCACCCCAAAGTTGTCGTACTCGCGCAGGCGCACTGCGGGGTCCCAGCAGTTGTCTTGGATTTCGCGGAAGAACTTGTCGTCCTGCATCATGCGCGCGCAGCAGGGTTTGTGGTGCTCGAGCCGAATAAAACCACCGTAGCCGTACCGCTCGCGCAGATCGGGCCATTGCTCGGGCAAGATGTGGGTGTGAATGTCGACGGTAAGGGCCTGGGAAAGCAACGGGACAGGCGGCGAAGCAGCGGAAGGAAGAGGCGAGGGCATTGCCGCAACTACAAGTGAAAAACAGGCACCAAAATTACGCGGCGGGAACTGCAACCGGCACTGGTGGCGCCATTACGGTGCCACATACTTGGCAGGTGCGCTTGTGCTCGTCTTGCCAGAAGCGGTTCATGATGGGTGGCAGTTGGCTTACGATGTCCGTGATTTCGGCATACTCTTCGTAGAGCTTGTTGCCGCAATTTTCGCAGTACCACTGGAAGCCGTCTAGCTCGCCGGCTGTGCGGTAGCGCTCCAGCACCAAGCCCACCGTACCCGCCGGCCGACGCGGGGAGTGCGGCACCCGCGGCGGCAGCAGAAACATTTCCCCCGCCTTAATCTCAATATCGACCGGCTTACCATCTTCGATGATCTTCACTACAATATCGCCCTCAATCTGCATGAACAGCTCTTCGCCTTCATCGAAGTGATAGTCTTTGCGGGCGTTGGGACCACCAACGACCATCACAATGAAATCTTGGTTGTCTTTGTAGACCTGCTGATTGCCGACGGGCGGCTTGAGTAGGTGGCGGTGTTCATCGATCCACTTTTGAAAGTTGAAAGGCCGAGCAACGGGCATAGCGTGGGGTAATTAGGTACGAAATAGTTGCCGTAGCCCTTGCGGCCCGCAACATCATTGAACTTACGCAAAAGCTGCCTCCCCGCATGCGCTTCGCAGCAAATAGCTGACGCTTGCCGGAAGTCCTTCAGCTTGGACGGAGAATCATTTTGCCTTGATGGCAGCACGACACAAGTCAAACTCCGTCCTGCCAGCGTCAAACAAGTATACGTAGGGTAGTGGCCAAAGCATAGCTAGTACCTTCTGCCCGCTGGGTCCTTATGCAGGTAGGGCTACTCCCCGAAATGCCCGTAACTCACTCAGCGCAAACGCTGCGTCGGCCAGCCAGAACCTTATCGGACTTACCAAAAACCCGAACAGGTTGGGCAGAAAGGTGAAGAATAGAAACTCACCAATAAACGCTACCAGCAGCAACCTAGTCGTACAAGACCGATAATTCAGATAGGACCTCGCGCAACTTAGCCCACACATGTTTCCGCAAACTTACGCATGAGTTCGTTCGGTACTTCCGGCCGCTTTACGCGTTTAGGACGGTATTTTGCCTAGTTTTGACCCTGAACTTAGCTGCTGTTGCCATGAAATACGACTTCTCCTCTCAACGGGCCTTGGTAGGCGGCAGCACGCAGGGCATTGGACGCGCGGTGGCCGAAGAACTAGCCCAACAGGGTGTAACCGTCACGTTGCTAGCGCGCGACGAAAGCCGTTTGCGCGAAGTAGCCGCCGCCCTACCTACCCTCAACGGGCAAAGCCACGACTATCTAGTAGCCGACTTTTCCGAGCCTGCCTTGCTGGCCCAGCGGCTATCAGCGTATCTGGCCACGCAGGCGGCCGGCTTCGATATTCTCGTTAATAATACGGGTGGCCCGGCGGGCGGGCCTATTTTGGAGGCGCCAATTGATGCTTTTCGGGCAGCTTTCGAGCAGCACCTTATTTGCAATCATCTGCTAGCGCAGGCGTTGGTACCGGCCATGCGTGAACGAGGCTACGGCCGCATCATCAACATAATCAGCACCTCCGTGAAGCAGCCTCTGCCGGGCTTGGGTGTATCGAATACGATTCGGGGGGCGGTAGCCAACTGGGCGAAAACCCTGGCAACCGAATTGGGCTCTGACGGCATTACTGTGAACAACGTGCTGCCTGGTGCTACCGTTACCCAGCGCCACACTTCCCTCATCGATAAAAGAGTTGCGCAAACCGGTTTATCGGTGGAAGAGGTTGAAGCGGGCATGCTTAAATTAATTCCGGCCAACCGCTTTGGGCAGGCCAAAGAAGTAGCGGCGGCCGTGGTATTTCTGGCCTCGGAGGCAGCGGGTTACATCAACGGAATCAACGTGCCAGTCGATGGCGGGCGCACCGGAAATTTGTGAATTAACAAGCCAGCTAATTAACTTAAAATGAGTACTAAGGAAAAGCTAACTGTAAAGTTAATATTCATTTTTTCAGGTACTCTGACCATACTTTAAAGATTAATTTCTATTATTACTCTCTTTCCTTCTATTTTTCCTAATTTTCCTTCTACTTCCTCCGCGCTTTGGTCACTTTCAACAAGCTATCTATCGTCATCCCAGTTTACAATGAGGGCCGTACAATCCATCAAATTTTGGATCTACTACGCGAGCTGAAACTGGTCAACAATATTCAAAAAGAGATTATTCTGGTGAACGACTGCTCTTCTGATAATTCAGTGGAAGCTATCCAGATGTACGCCGCTCGTTACCCCGAAATGGGTTTACGTCTGCTCCAACACACTGTAAATCAAGGAAAAGGGGCGGCTCTGCACACCGGGATTCGGGAGGCCACCGGCGACTATGTTATTATTCAGGATGCGGACCTGGAGTACGACCCGGAGGAATACAACTTGCTGCTCAAGCCTATTTTGAAAGGCTTCGCCGATGTAGTGTTTGGCTCCCGCTTTATGGGGGGCAAGCCCCACCGCATCCTGTTCTTCTGGCATAGCATCGGCAACGCGGTGCTTACTTTCCTCTCGAACATGTTCACGGATTTGAACCTGACCGATATGGAAACCTGCTATAAGCTCTTCCGCCGCGACATTATCCAGGGACTGAAGCTAGAAGAAAAGCGGTTTGGCTTCGAACCGGAGGTAACCGCCAAAGTTTCGCGCGTGACGGATGTGCGCATCTACGAAGTAGGTATCAGCTACTACGGCCGGACTTATGCCGAAGGCAAAAAAATTGGTTGGCGCGACGGGTTCCGCGCTATTTACTGCATCGTGAAGTACGGGCTAGGAATTTAATAGCTGCCAACCCAGGATTTACGTGCTGCCCACAACCTAGCTGCTTGCCAGGCCTGGTGGCAGCAAACCAACCTGAAGTAAAACAAGCATGACCCGCACAATCGATAATTGTGCGGGTTATGCTTGTTGCTGGTTAGCCTGCCTATTCTACCTACCCTTGGGGGTTCAGTGGCTACTGCCTCAGCGGCTGGCCGTAGCCGAGGAAGTTGGCGTGAGCAACTCGGCGCGTAAATCGTCGACGAGGGCGGGGGAACCGTTGTTGCTGAGCCCGTAAATGCGGAGCTCATCGGTGGGCTGGACGTCGGCGGGGAGCGGCAAATCGAAGTATACTTCGTTCCAGGCTTTGTTTACCGAGTTAGGCGTAACGAGCCGGACCGCTTTCCACTCCACCGACTTTCCTTCGCGCTCTATCGACATCACCAATTGGTCTTCCCAGGCGCCCCAATCCGAGTACACTTGGCAGGAGGCCCGCACCCACTGGCCCGGACCGAGCTGCGCATCGCCCACCTTCACTACCAGCGCCGGACTGTATTGGCGGCCTCCCCCGATGCTGCTGGCTTGTCGGCTTTCGTAGCCGCGTGCATTCGTGATGCCCACAGAATCGGAAGCAGGCATACTTTCGAAATCGAGCAGGCCCACCGTGCGGCGCTCGAAATGGCGCGTGACTTGCCGAATGCTGGTGTCTACATCGAGCAGCGCGTAGTCGTCCTGGCTGACTTTGGTTTTATTGAAAATAGCCCAGTAGTAGTTACTGGTCATATTTTCGGGGTGAATGATGCCGTACATGTACTGCCAGTGCTGGAACAGATTCAGATCGACGAGCAGCACGAGCAGCGGGGCTAGCACCCACACCATGACGCGCCGACGGCTGGGAGCAAACACCCAAGCCAGCAAACCCGCCAGCGGCAAACTCAGCACCGCATACGACTGCACCAGGGCGCGCTGCCCAATACTGCCGCCGTACCACCACACGTCCCAGGCCGATACCACCCACAAGTTCAACAGAAAGAAAGCCAGGGTCGGTAGCCCGATACTCCGGTTGTGGCGCCACAAAACCACGAAGCCCAGTAGGGGCAGCACCATCAGGGGGCTGTAGGTCAGCCATCCTTTCTTGAAGCTAAACAATACGCTTAGCGTATGCGGTTTCAAAAAGCTAAAGCCCTGCTCTTGATAGCTATACACGATAAACGAACCGGAAGCCCATTTCCAGTACAGCAATTGCGGCAACACCCCCAAAAACAAGAACGCCCCTAACAGGAGCACGTCGGGCCAGCGCTGAAGCAAGAGTTGTGCTTTGGCCCGGGCAGCGGCTACCGAGCTTATCCCCCACAACAGCGGTACCACTACGGAAACGGCCTCGGAAGGGCGCGTAAGAATGAGTAGCCCTAGGGTGAAACCGATAGCCGCTGCCAACCACCGGCGAGGCCGCTCGTGCCACTGAATGGTGACCCAAAGCAGAATGGCGTAGAGCGTGAAGTCGTACGTGTGAGGCATGCCGGCATCGAACACGGCGTACTGGAAGTAGTTGCTACCCAACACAATCAGCACGAGGGTGAGGGCCGTTACCACGTCGGAGAAGTAGCGCAGCAGCACCCGCCGCAGTACGCCCAAGCCCAGCAGGCCGTACAGCAATCCGCCGAAAGCAATGGCCACCTGATAAGGTGCCGAAAACCCGTCTTGCTGGTATCCTAGCAAACTAGCCGCCCAATGGCCGAGCCAAAAGAAAGGCGTGTACAGTAACGCCAAGCCCAACGGATATTTCATAACCAAGGCTCCTTCGGGACCATTGGGGGCCGGAAAAGCTTGGTAGAAGCTGGTGCTGGGCCCATATTCGCGCATGATGTCGGGCACGAAGCGCAGGTACGATAAGTCGTCGTAGATGAAACTAGCAGGCAAATAGAGGTAATACCCCATAACGTCCCAGCTCAACACGGCCAGCACGTTGTGGGTATCCCAGCGCGGCGCCCACAGCCGGACCTGCACCATAAGCACGAATAGGATCAGGACCGCCAGCAAGGAATACGGACGCTGGAAAGAGGGCCTTTGCATAAACGGAAAAGATAAAATCAGCAGGAAATTTATGCGCTTGGCACTACGGCCCGTTTCGGTTCCCGAAAAGCTACGACCACGACAAAGACCGAAATAAACAGCCCCATCGACGTCAGATACGCGTAAGGAATCTGGAGGAAAGCGTAGAACGTGGCCAGGTAGAATTTCAAAGCAATTAGCGCCAGCACCCGATAATCGACGCGCCGACGCAGTTTCCAATAGACGAAGCCGCTGACAGTTACTGCGGCTAGCGAAACCAGTACGTGTACCTTTTGCAGCAAGCTAATACGGTCGGCAATTTCGCCGTGGCCGTACGTATAAAAGAAGGACGCAAAACCTAGTCCCGAAAACAGGTGCACGGGTCCGCCCTCGTTGGTAGCATCGGTACGGGTCCACTCGCCTAGTGTAGCTACGCGGTACTCGTTGAGGGCATGCGTGAAGATGGTCCAGTCCTTGGACAGGAAGGGCACAACATACACCAGCACAATGCCCAAGCCCGTTAACAAGGCCACGGCCACAGCGTGCCGGCGGCCGGTTTCCCGCCATAGTATCCAGAGGAAAAGCGGCACCCAAAAAATCACGGAGTAGCGCGAGAGCAGGCACAATACCAAAGCGGCGGCCCGCAACCAGGCAGAGCGAATGAAAATTGAAGCGGTTAGCAAGCAATAATAGGCGATGATGGTAAACTCAACGGTGTGCGAAAACATATAGCTGCCCGTCACAATCAGGAAGCAGAGCAGCAGCCAAGGCAGCCCAACCAGCAGCACAAAGTGTATCCACCTTAGCGCCTGGCGGTTCAGAAAAGCCAAATAAGCCCCGAAGCCTCCCAACACCAAAATACCCAAAGACCACCAGCGGTAGTCGATGCTTAACTTATCGGCCGGCACGTAGGGCAACCATTGCAGAGGCAAATGGTTGGGAAACAGCGGGTAGGGCAGGTTGGTGATGTAGCGGTATACAATTTCGCCACTCCGAAACCGGCCCACGTAGTTTTGCAGAATCGGAATAACGTCGGACTGTGCAACGTCGATGGGGTTGGCCGCAATAACAGGGTACTGTATTGCTGCTGCCACCGCGCCACCGAACAGCAGCACGGCCCCGTACACGGCAAAGTGCCAGCCGGCACGAGGCCCCGGCTTGCTTACTGGCTGATCGAGTTGCGTCAACAGGGCACACACGCACAGCAGCACCGACGCGAGGTAAAACCAGATCGGACTGTAATAGGGACCAAAATACCCACGCAAAATCGTAAAAAAGAGCACCTCGACCCCAAAAGCTACGCTAGTGCCTAGCAGCCATAACCAGTGCCGCGTAGATGGATTGCCGTACTGATTGAAGAGATTCACCACAGGGCTGTTGTATCAAAGACTAAACGGAAGAACTATTCCAAGGCCTTCACGCTCAGGTCATCTAAGTAAACCGTTTCCGGGCTGTTGTTGCGCCATAGGTAGAGGCGCAAATGAAAGCCGTTGGAGAGGCCGGTTGGTAGCAGAAACCGTTTGTGCACGGGGCGCCACTCCTTATATACCTGCACCTGTTCGGTCAGCGGAAGATATTCGGTATGCACTGCTTTGCCGCTGCCGGCATCAATGATCTGGAGCGCCAGCATACCCGATGCCTGAGCACTAGGAAGATAGACCCAGGCATCGACCTCAACCCCCTTAAGCTGATGCACACTGGCTTGGTTGAGGGGCAAATCATACGTTAAACCGTACTCGTGGTCTGGGCCAACTTGCACGGCGTAGCGGCCAGAATGCGCGTGGTCACGCGTTAGGCTGCTCGCGTCGCTGCCCCAGCCCATCACCGACTCGAAATCGTTGGTCGTAACGTAGTCTCCTATCCACTGTCCTTGGTCGGAGTTGGAAGAACAGGAAGTTAGTGCCAATGCGCAAAGCATAAGCAAGCAACCTACCCAGCTTAACTTCCTGTACACTTTCCGGCCAACAACTTCCGCGACGCCCATCCTTACGCTTGATCCCATACAGGTGAATGATTGCCCCTAGAAAGCGCCAAAGTTTAGCTTTTCTATTGAGGTCCATAGTGGCAGGGACTCCTTACTTATCAAGCGAGTAACAACCCAAAAACAGCACCTACCCTATCCCGCCATTAAAGTTGGACTTGCTTATACCTGCTAAGTTGAAGCAGACGAGGAAACGGTGCTGTCTCGCTGGTCTGCCAACAACCTATTGCCAGCAACGGTCCTCCACTGCCATTGCGCGCACGATACTAGTGCTACGTAGTATTGCTACTCTACTTTTTCGATGATTAAATCGTCGAGTAAAGCTGTTTCCACGGCGCCGGTGCGCCACAGGTACACATTGATTTTGTTGGTGTAGTTGACGGTAGCAGGAAACGTTATTGTTTTCTCTACTTCCACCCATTTATTGAAGGATTTCACCTGATCCGACAACTTCAGTCCCTCCCACACAAGCGGCTTGGCCCCTGGGTTATTGGGATCTGTTATAGCTGTTACTAATACAGGCTGCGAAGTTCCATTGGGGAGATTGATCCAAGCACGCACTTTTAATTTAGTGACCTTACTAGCGCTGAGCTTGCTTAGTAGGTTGTTGTAGCCCATGCTGTATTCCACTCCCGGCCCCACCTTGAGGGCATAGCGGCCGGAATGCGCTTTCTCTTTGGTCAGAGAAGGGGGGGTGTTATCTCCCATCCAGCCATCAACTGATTCAAAATCGTTGCTTGCTAGCTGATTGGCGGGAATTTCCTCTAGCTTCCCGTCGCAGGAAACTGTGCTGACTGCCAATAGTATGTAGAGCAGTTTCTTCATAAAGGGGAGGCGAAGAAGTAGTTGGTTGTAACCCCAAAACTAGGAGAAAATCGTCAACTCGCCAGCAACTACGCCGGATGCAGGCAACAGCTTAACCTACTGGCAAGCAGAAATCAAAAGCAACTTCTGCGGCGGTAGAGAACCTCGTCAACCAAGCCGGAAGCGCGCCTTGGATGTGGTACATGGCAAGATTGGACGGCCTAGCAGCGCAACTAATGGTAGCAGCTAGCAAGCAAAGAGCAAGGAAAATCCGTGCTGTTTTCTGGTCTTGGAAGTCTGCTACCTAGTTTAAAAGTCAGCATGTAGTTCTTTTACAAAGCGTATATCTTTGCTGCTTAAAGTAAAACTCGATTCAACCTATTGATGAAAACTTACCTTTATTTGCTCGGCTTAGCCTTGCTCGGATCTTGCTCGTCGGACAATGAATCGGGCCTGAAGGTTGACGAAAACACCATTACAGCCAACGACTTCGAATCCTTGGCAGGCTGGAACAACGATCCGGCCGCGCTCGACCGCGGCCGTGCTCATTCCGGACAGTATGCTATCAAGGTGGACAACAACCGTGAGTTCAGCTTGACCTTTGATTCGCCCCTGATGCTGGTCAGCCAGAAAAAGTTTAAGACCATTGTCTTGGAAGCCTGGGCTTATCTGCCAAGCGAAAGATCTACCGGGATATTAGGTATTCAGATAGTGGACCCCGCAACTGGGCAGCAGGTGTATGGCGATGGTATTAAGCTCGGCGAAGTAGTTAAATCTTACAAAAAGTGGGTGCAGGTCAGCAAGGAATTCGCTCTGCCACCCAACATCAATGCCACCCAACACATGCGGCTTTCCTTGTGGCGTGCTGATGCGACGGATGCTGTCTTGATTGATGATTTGAAGGTTAGTATCAAAGAGTAGTGGTAGAGCAGGGCGTCGGTCCGGGTTGAGGGAACAAGTGCAGACGAGTCTTGACCGAGCCCAGTAACAGATTGTGACATAGTATTTTGTGCGGTCCGGTAGTGGTGGCAGGCTTTGGCTGGGTTGGGCTTGTTGTAGTAGCCGACGCGTTTTCGTTTACCACCAAAGCCAGCCTATCAATCAGCGTAAATCTGTTTTCTCTACTTTGAAAGGCTGCCTAGCGCTGTATGACCAAAGCAAGGAGCCAAGAGCTTCACGCTCTTGGCTCCTATTGCGTGTAGCCCGTAAGCAAGCAGTGAGGCAACTCATCAGCTACCTCACGTAGCAAGCGCGCACCACTGCCGGTAAATAACTTGCACCGCCTGGCAAAGCCGCTTCGCTGCCGCTGCCCGACTTCACTATTGAGGGCTTGCACTTACTCTCCGCTCGCTATTTCGCAATTGCACTCCTACTAAAGTTAACCTAGTACTAGTAGAACAAACAATCATCTTAAACTACAAGCGTTCATTCCTGAACTATTGGGGCTGCTTGTAAGCCCACTGCTTTGCCAGGAAAATAAACGTGGTTAGCTCACCAAGTGAGTTATGCCGTCGGAAGGCTACCGCTCAGCTTGAACGGAACGCCCACTAAGCTGCTGCTAGTAATTGCCGCCTTCGATTGATTTGGTAGGCTGCGTGAGAGCCAGCAACGATTAAGCCTTTATTTTGACGATAATTTGCCACCCAACAATAGATAGCAAGACGGATGAAGAAGAGATATTTGCTTGGTTTACTGATAGTATTTGTGATGGTGAACCTGGCATCTACTTACTGGCAGAACTATCAGATTCCGCTGGACGGTGACTTGGTACCCGTTGTATTACCTGCTCCACAATACGCGCACGTACTTCATGACCCTTTTGGGTGGGGGATATTAACTGAAAACAAAACGTATCCTGCAACCAACCGTTTTTTTGCGCATGCCACCATGTTCTATTACTGGAACAAAGTGCCGCTTCTGCTCCAAACGGTTATCAGTCCAATCAGCAGCCTTTACGCAACCAGTGCCCTGTTCACTACCCTGACGGTTGCGCTACTTATTTTTACACTGGCGGCTTATGTGCGGTTAAGCGGCGCCGGGGAAGGAGGGGCCTATGGTTTTTGGATAGCGGCTGCGCTGCTGATACCCATGTTTCAAACCTACGGGTTCTACGAGCAAATGGGTATTATCAATCAAGCCATTACGTACACTTCCTTTTATGCCTTTCCCACCGCCTTGCTGCTAGTATTGCTCTGGCCGTTTTATAAAGCGGCGCACGAGCAGCAGCCCCTGCGGCTGCGCCCGTTTCAGGCGTTGTTGCTGGTGCTGCTCATGATTGTAATAGCGTTCAACGGCCCCATTCCGGTGGCCGTAATAGCTATTGTACTAGCCGGAATTGCGTGCTACTGGCTCTGGCATAAGCTACGGCATTCGCCTCGCCTGCTGTCCTTGCGGCTAGCCGACAATAATTGGCTTTCCGGGCAAGCCATCTTGCTGCTTGCCATACTCGCAGGTTTGTGCTTGTATTCCCTTTACATCGGCCGCTACAACTCCGAGAATGCGCACACGCATACGCTCGGTGAACTCTATGAACTTCTGCCTAAAGGCATCGACCAGGAGTTGATGCTGGATTGGGGACTGCGCATGTTGCTCTTGGTACTGGCCATCAACGTGCTGTTGATTTTCTTTCTGGTGCCCGCCTCCCCAGAGCGGCGGCGAATACTGCGCATCATGGGGCTGATAACTTTGTTTACGGTCGTATACATGCTGTTGCTGCCGTTTGGTGGCTACCGGCCTTACCGCCCGCTACTGGTTCGCAACGATTCTATATTGCCGGTTTTGCTAGGGTTTATCTTTGCCTATGGCCTCTCCACCTACTTCCTGCTGTTTCAGTTGCGAGGCGTCGTGTTTGGTGGCTATCTGACGGCGGTGCTCTTGCTGTCGGCTACCTTTATTTATGTTGACAAGAAGACCAACATCCCCCCAAACAACGGGTGTGAACAGTGGGCCTTAGACCAGATGGCGCAATCAACAGAACCGCTTATCAACGTTTCCAACTATTGCTACGTGCTGGCCTGGGGCTTGATGACCAACCCGGACGAATCGAGGCAGCACGCTAAAATGTTGCAGTATTGGCGGGTAACCAAGCACACCGAACGATACTACCAATACCCACCAACACCCTAACTCACGACGGCACCGAGTCAGTTAGGTATAGCATACTACGTTTCTAGCTGATTCATTATCAACCGATAACCTAACAACCTCCTTTCATCTAGCAGCCCGAAATGCTTTAGCTAATTTTGCGTTGGGTTGCTTACTTTTGAGGCTAATGAACATTGAATACGAAGTAAAATATCACCAAATAGAAGAAAGCTATTGGTGGTTTCAGGCCCGGCGCGATATGGTTTTCCGCCTGGTGCAAGACGCGAAGCTGGCTACCGATGCCCCAATTTTGGAAATCGGCTGCTCGGGTGGTCCGCTACTGCAACGCTTGCGCAGCGCTGGCTACACCAACCTCACGGGCATTGATGTAAGCGAAGCCGGCATAGCAGTAGCCGAACGCCGCGGCATCCCTAACGTGTCGTGCATGGATGGCGCCAACCTAACTTTCCCAGACGCATCATTCGACTTGGTGGTAGCGTCCGATGTGTTGGAGCATATCCAGAACGAAGCGCAGGCTTTGCGAGAGTGGACCCGCGTGTTGCGGCCCGGCGGACAGCTTTTGGTGTTTGTGCCCGCTTTCCAGTTCCTGTGGGGCAAGCACGATGTCATCAACCAACATTTCCGGCGCTACACCGCCGATCAGTTGGCAACGGCCATGCGTGGCGCAGGCTTAAAGGTGAGCCGCAGCTCCTACTGGAACGTGAGCCTGTTTTTCCCGACTGCTGCTGTGCGCCTATTTAAGCGTTTCCTGCCCAAGGACAACAAACCGGCTTCTGATGATCTTTTCGCAGCTCCTCCCCTAGTTAATACGCTGCTAACCGGTTTTATCAAGGCTGAAAACCGCTTGCTGCAACGTATTAATGCACCGGTAGGCGTGAGTGTATTTGCACTGGCCAAGAAGCCTTAACCTGTTTATCTCGCCCGCTAACGTTGTTGGTTCCGGCTACTAAGAAGCCAGAACAAAGAGGGCAGCGGTAAGGAACCACAGAAATGGAAACACCATTTTGCTGCCAAAGCAAAATGGTGTTTCCGCTTTTCACTCCTTACTAAGGGAAACTCTTTGCTGTGCTTACGTTAAGCCTGCCATGTAACGCTAGCGTCAATTGAGTGGGAGCCAGATGGCCGGAGCCTTTAGCGTAGACGCACACTTTTTCCTAACACAAAAGGTTTACTAAGTGGAACATAGGCGGCGAAGAATCCACTGGTAAGTGGGATTCTTGTCTTCTTCCAGACAGCGGTATCTTTGCTTTAACTCACTATCACTTCTATGGACCTTTCCGTTGTTATTCCCATCTATAACGAAGAAGAGAATATACCGTCGTTGCATAAGCGTTTGCGCGAAGTAATTGACCCTATGGAGTTGACTTACGAGTTCATCTTCGTCAACGATGGTTCGCGGGATAGGTCACTGGCGCTGGTACAGGACTTGGCACTGCGCGACGAACGGGTTCGATACATTGATTTCAGCCGCAATTTCGGTCACCAGATAGCCGTAACTGCTGGACTGGATTTGTCGGTGGGCGAAGCCGTTGTTATCATCGACGCCGACTTGCAGGACCCGCCCGAGTTGATTGTGCCGCTGTACCAAAAGCTACACCAGGGCTACGAGGTGGTGTACGCTAAGCGTCGTTCGCGCAAGGGCGAAAGCGCAGCCAAGAAGTTCACGGCCAAACTTTTCTATCGGCTTTTGGCAAGCATCACGCACATCTCCATCCCGGTTGATACCGGCGACTTCCGCATTATTTCGCGGAAGGTAGTGGATGCGCTCAAGCTCATGCCCGAGCAAAGCAAGTTCATCCGGGGTCAGATTTCCTGGATTGGCTACCGCCAAACCTACGTGGAATACGACCGGGCCGAGCGCGCCGGCGGCGAAACAGGCTACACCTACAGCAAGATGATTCGGCTGGCGCTGGACGGTATTACGGGCTTTTCCGACGCCCCCCTTAAAGCGGCAACGATCAGCGGGTTCGTGGTATCGGGGGTGGCGTTTCTGGTTTTGCTCTACACGTTGTATGCCCGCTTTGTAACCGGCGAATACGAACCAGGGTGGCCTTCGCTTATGATGAGCATCCTGTTTTTGGGTGGCGTACAGCTTATTTCAGTGGGTATTATTGGCGAATATATTGCCCGGCTATCCGCCAACGTGCGCCAGCGCCCCCTCTATATTATTTCCGACACCAACATCACCAAGAAAGTACCGCACCCAACCGAGCAATTGCGGTAGCGGAAACACTTGCTAATGCTGGACTTGCGCCTTATTTGGCTGGTGGGGCAAGCAATACATAGTCGCCTATTACTTGTTCGCGGTAGCCGTAGGGCTGCAAAAGTTGGCGCAAGTAAAGGTGCACGGGGGTGTCTCGGTACGTGGGGTCGACGACAAAGGCGGCGGGCTGATACGTCCGCAGGAAGGTCGCCGTTTGGCTTGGCGTTGGTTGGGTTGGTAGTATCGTATTGGGGTCGGTTTGGAGCGTGAGGAGGCGCTTGAGCACGGTATCCTGCTGAAAAGCGGTGAAGATTTCGGGCTTGATGCGGGAAAAGTATCCAATGGGCAATTTCTTTCGATGGCGCGTCTGGTAAAAGAACTGCTCGGTCTGTACTTCCCCAATTTTGCGGTAGCCATCAATAATGCCGAAAGGAATCGGGAAAAGCGTCGTTCCGGGCAGCTTGGCCACCTCGTCGTACACGATAGGAACGTCGGTGGTGGTAAGGTGCATGGGCTTCGGCCAATATTCAAACAGCATCAGAGCAAGCAAGGCCAGACTTAGCATAGTTTGTTGCGTGGGTCGCAACCGGGACTGCCACAGCGCCTCCAGCCCACTGAACACCACGAGGGGCAAAAACAAACCCACCATCATCACCCACCGGGTAGGACAGCGGATGTTGTTGAGGAAGGGAACGAAGTGCAGCGCGCTGGTAGGAAGATGAAGGGTTTCCTGGCCATTTAGGCGCAATGTAGGCAGCGTGAGCATCACGAAGAAGAGCAGCACCCACGCCAGGGGCCGCCCGGTTGGGTCGAGGTGCCGCACGGAAGCTGGGCGGTGCGGCCACAAGGCCACTACCAGCCCTAGCGCCAGCACCGAGTAGCCAACAAAGAGAATCATTTCCAGCGAGCCGGGCATGTTGAACACGTCCGGGTTCAGATACAAGTCCTGCGCCCACTCGAAGTCCAGAAAACGGCTGGTGGGCGGGGGCATAAAGTAGCTCACGACGTCACCACCCCACCAAGGTCCGTCATTGTCGGGCACTTGCACGATGCGCAACAGCTTGAGGAAGATGTGACTAATCAGCAACACGCTTGCCACGCCCAGCCAGCTTTGCCAACGCCGCCGGTTCAGCTCGCCCAATTGCAGCCAGTACCACAGCGCGTAGGCCAACGAAAAGTAGAGCAGCCCAAACGTGACATAATAGTCGCAGAGTAAGGTTATTAACCCTAGCACAAAGCACCACCCCACCGCCCGACGGCTGCGCACCTGCGGCAGTAATTTCCTCGGTCGAAAAGCAAAGGCATCGAGAAATGCCATGACGTAGAACGGCACGGTTGCCGTCAGCACCAGATTGTAGTGCTCGGGCAGGCGAATGAGCTTGTAAGGCGAATAGGCAAAGATGACGCCGGCCAGCAGGCACAGCACCGGATTTCGTACCCAGCGGCGGCATAGCACGTAAGCCCCCGTACCGGAAAGCGCATAACTCAGCAGCAACCCAATGTTGATAGTAAGCGGCGCATTGTCAAGCGCCAAATTCAATACGCCCAGTAGCGGCATGTAAGCGTGCATAATCAGCGACGCACCCCACGGATACAACAGCCAGTCGGTGTAGAATGGATTGTGGCCACTTACAACGGCTTCGCGGAAGTACCAGAAATTCCAGGCGTAGAGCAGGGAATCGCGCCCCGGTACGGTGGGAAAAGCCGTTGTGAAGTGGGCGGCCAAGGGCCAGGTAAACAGCACGAATAGTAGCGCATAGAAGCCTGTGACCAGCATCAGGCGCAACCAATTTTTCATAGAAAACAAGCAGAATCAGGCAAAGAGCCGCTACGCAGTGGGCGTTAGCTTCCGGCAAAAGTAACTATTCAATCAAGTTGGCTTTTTTACCTTGCCGTGGACCTCGCCTTCCCTCCCGCTATGTTGCACCTCCAAAACTACATCAACGGTCAGTTTGTGCCACCCGCTACCGGCATTTACTTGCCCACTATCGAGCCCGCCACCGGCCAGGTATACGCCCAAGTTCCGGACTCGACGGGGGCTGATGTGGCGCAAGCAGTTGCCGCAGCAGAAGCTGCCTTGCCGGCCTGGCGCGCTTTGCCAGCCGAGGAACGGGGCCGCCTGCTGGTACGAATAGCGGAGCTGCTTGAGCGAGACCTAGAACGATTGGCGCAGGCCGAAAGCCAGGACAATGGCAAGCCGGTAAGCCTGGCACGCACCGTTGATATTCCGCGGGCCGCCAGCAACTTCGCCTTCTTCGGTACGGCGGCCCAGCACTTTTCTTCTGAAACTCACTTCCAGGAAGGAGTGGCACTCAACTACACCGTGCGCCACCCGTTGGGCGTGGTTGGCTGCATTTCACCCTGGAACCTGCCGCTATACCTGTTTACTTGGAAGATAGCCCCGGCTTTGGCCGCCGGTTGCTGCGTTGTGGCAAAACCTTCAGAGCTTACCCCGTACACGGCCTTCTTGCTGAGCGAATTGTGCCTGGAAGCCAAGCTGCCGGCGGGCGTACTCAACATCGTGCACGGTACCGGGCCACGCGCGGGGCAAGCCATTGTAGAGCACCCCGCCATCAAGGCTATCAGTTTCACGGGCGGAACCACTACCGGGGCGCATATTGCTCGCACAGCCGCGCCGCTGTTCAAGAAACTTTCCTTGGAGCTGGGCGGCAAAAACCCGAACATCATCTTCGCTGATTGCAACCGGATTGAAGCCGTGCGCACGAGCTTGCGCAGTAGCTTTTCCAATCAGGGCCAGATTTGCTTGTGCGGCTCACGGATTTTCATTGAGCGCTCTATTTATGAGGTATTCAAAACCGAGTTCTTAAATGGAGTAGCGGGCCTCACCATCGGCGACCCGCAGGACGCAGGCAGCCAGCAAGGGGCATTGGTGAGTGAGGCGCATTTGCAAAAAATACTGGGCTACATAGCCTTAGCGCACGAAGAAGGCGGCACCCTACTGGCTGGTGGGCAGCGCGTACAGTTGGATGGCCGTTGCGCCGGTGGTTACTTTCTGCAACCCACTGTATTCGAAGGCTTGCCCCCTAACTGCCGCGTAAATCAAGAGGAAATATTTGGCCCTGTCGTCACCCTCACACCATTTGACACCGAAGAAGAAGTTCTGCGTTGGGCAAACAGCACCGAATACGGCTTGGCTGCCACCATTTGGACCAGCGACTTGAACCGAGCCCACCGCGTGGCCCATGCTCTGCACAGCGGCATCGTCTGGATCAACACCTGGCTGCACCGCGACCTGCGCACCCCTTTTGGCGGCGTGAAGAACTCCGGAGTCGGACGCGAGGGAGGCTTGGAAGTGTTGCGCTTCTTCACGGAACCACAGAGTATCACGCTGAAACTATAAGCCTGCCCTTTAGCCAGCAAGCCGCGCGAAAACTTGGTTGCTGGCCTCCGCCTCCTTGTTTTAAGCTTAAGCTGCCTTCAAGTTAGAGCCGTTCCAGTTGCCGTTCCAATTCTTCCAAGGTGGTTTCGCGAAATTCCAACGGGGCCGTGGTGCTTTGGCCAGTGGTGGTTTCCTGCCAGGCCAGGTACGGCACTCCACCCTGGTAACGCAGACCAACCACCACGGCGCGGCGGCCAGCCGGCAGCTTACTGAACTGGTAGCCCCCTTCCACTGCCTCGCCCGCTAACACAGCAGGCGTGGCACCCAACACTACCAGGCGTACCGTGGTACTTTCGTCGGGAGTAGCGGCCACGAGCGTGGTGCTGCTGCCACTCAGAGGACGATCTATGTTAAGCCAGCCTAGCTGTGAGCAGTGGAATACGTACCGGTCAATGGGAGTCGCTTCGGCGGGCTCTTCGGTAGTGGCTATTGGTTCGGACGATGGCGCCGTGCTGGCCGTTAAGTTGAGGCGGGTGGTATCGGTGCTGAGTTGGCCGGGCTGGAACGAGAAACGGATAGGCAACACCATTTTCACTTTCACGAACTCCCCGGCGCGCTGGCCTGGCGTCCAATGGCCCGAAGTTTGACGCAGTACCCGCAGCACTTCTTCGTCGCAGCCGTGGCCGAGACCCCGCAGGATGTGTGGCTTCTGCACCCGGCCGCTTTCATCGACCACAAACGAAGCAAATACCACTCCCTGCGTCTGGCTAACCAGTGCTTCGTGCGGGTAGCGAACCAAGCGGTTGATGTCAACTGGGCCGCTGCCGTACGTTGGCATCGGGCTGGCATCGGTGAAGATGGTTTCTAGGGACGCCGGCGTTGCCGCTTCGGGGGCGGCAACCCAACGGACAGGCGTAGCGCCTTGGCCGTAGTAGAGGCTCATGTTTGAAAGTAGTTTGCCTTGAAGCGCCAGCATTTCCAAGCGCATGGTACGGCCGGTAGCTACCTGCAAGGGTTGTCCGGCGGCCGTAGCTCGTACCAGCACCATACCAGCCGTTTGCAGTGGCTCGGCGTCGGTGGTAAGCGTGGTGAGATTGGTAAGCACCATTTCGGCGGGCGTATAGCACTCTTTTAGCTCCACCCACACGGGGCCCGTAGCTGGACGCTGGTTAGCATCTACTAGGGTGTTAGCCGCTAACCGCAACACTGTACCGGTACGCCCCCGCACCTCGGCAGCCTTACTAGGGTCGATCTGAAAATATTCGCTGGCCTTGCGGGTCAGGTCCAGTAAGGTGGCTTCACCAGGAGGCAGATCAGGATGGAGTCCGGTTGGGGCCCGCTGTGCGCTTCGGTACACTGCAAGCGGGGCCCGCGAATTGGTAGGCTTGCTGAGGTGGTGCCAATCGCGCCGGATAGGAGTGGTATCGGTAGCACCAACAGGATTCGCCAGCGAATCAAACGTAAGCGTGTCGGCAAGGGCTGGGGGAATTTGTTCGGTACGGCCAGGGTTATCGGGCTGGCAACTGTTTATAGCAGTTAATAGGCAGATACCTGTGAAAAGGCGGTTTAGTGTCCGGAATGTGGGCATACCGCGAACTACGGCAAAATTTTATGAGGGCTGCTCCTGTTTTGCATCTTTCTTATACTCATATGTAAAAAATAATTTCGCTAACCTGTTTTAACCAAGATTTTTACCCTTACACAACCGTACCGCTCGGCGCTTACTACAGCAAGTAGTAAAAGTTGGCCAGCTTGCACATACTGAATCTTGTTGCTAAGTCTTTACGAGAATACTACCCTGTAACAAGCCAACTATTTTTAGAAGTATACTTCTCTTTATTAAGTGGTTACGCTTAGAAGCACAGTGCCGCTTTCTTATTGTAGCAGGAAAGCAATGTCATAATCACCTGGTCGAGCGTTACGAAGGACCTTCCAAAGCCAGTTATCTTACGGATACGGTTTGGACCTAAGCACTCTTTACTGTGCTGATTTCGACACTTATAGTGCACATTGTTTTCAGCATTCAATTTAGCGTCAACTGCAAATTCCGACCTTTGCCGATACTATGCGTCTTTACCTACTTTTATCTCTAGTAGCATCTGCCCTGCTAACTTCCTGCAATTTGGAAGATGAATCTGGCCCGCGTGTTGACTTGGTTGGTGGCTCCCGCTTTCTGTCCGCTAGCCGGACGGTTACTACGGCTTCTAACACTGCTGCCCTCGCTGATACATTCACGACCCGCGTCTTTGCCGAAAGACAAGACGATGGTGCCGAGCTGAACCGCCTGGTTATTGCGGTGGAATATTCGCCTACGCCCTATCCTTATGTCTACCCGACCACTACTGCTTTCAACCCCAATGATATACCCAAAGAACCTGCTTCCATTGTGTATTTAGACACAACCCTGACCCGTCAGCAGCGTCAGTCAGTGGCTTTTCAGTTCACAGCCAATACACGCACCACCTCGGGACGAGAAAAGTGGGTTTTTACAGCTTACGATGCAGATAACAAAAAGAAGGAACGCAGCTTCACACTGGTTCTGCGCAACAGCGACTCCCTCCGCGTTGCGGCGTATCATCGTTATACCATCCTGTTGCCGGCCCCTACTACCCCTTATTCGCGCAGCAGCTTAGCGCTGTTGCCGGGTCTAGCCCTACCACCGAATGCCTTGCGCGGCCGGCCCGAAAACCAAGAGCTTATCGACCTGGCGTATCTGCCACTAGCCGATGGGGAGCGGGCACTAGCAGCCCCTAATGATGCGCAACTTATGCGCACCAATGCCTTGTTTAACGCAAGCAATTGGTTGAAACGCCGACACACTTCACTACGCGGCACTGATTGGGATTCTGCTCGTTTCGCTAACGCTACTACGACGGAGGCATTCCAAAATGCTTTCAACGATGGTCAAATCTTGCCATCCGGCACTCGCACTGAGGCTCTAAGGGCTAGAGGGATAGGACGAGTGTTAGCATTCAAGACCGATGAAGGCTCGGCTAGGTATGGACTTATCTTCATTCAATCCTTTCTCACTGCGCCCACTCCAGCTATCAAGATGCAGGTACGCATCACGAAATAAAGCGGAAGTGTGTGCACCCCGTAGTCTTACAAAGCAAAAGCCTCCTTTCAAGTGAAAGGGGGCTTTTGCTTTATTCATTTTATGATACAGCTTCAGTGCCAGCTTACTGAATTAAGCATTTAGAATAGAAAGCCCGCTGTGAAGGTGGTAGTGAAACGATTAGCGTCTACCACAACTTCGGGCGTGTCTGCTAAGTTGGGCATAACGTAAGGGTTGTAATAGCGCTTAGCCGTATTATAAACACCAGCCAAATCCAGGAAAAAGTTCTTTTGACGTAAGCCTATTCCACCCGTGTAATAATTCTGTGACCGGTCGCGGGCACTGTCTTTGTACGGGTCACCGTAGCGCGCAAACCCTACCCGGAACCGGAAGATGTCGTAACGCAGCTCGCCCCCTAACCGCAGGTTTACCGCCGACTGATATAAGCTCTTGACATCATCGTTGTCGCGGTCGAAATCATAGCCACTGCTTCCACCTGGGTCGTTGGTGTTGTCGTTGCTAAGGCGAGACTGGCTGTAGTTCACATACTCCACGTCGCCGCTCAAGAAGCCATGCTTGCCTACTACGACGGCTGCGCCTCCCGAAGCTCGGAAAGGAGAAGTTAGCACATAGTCGAACGCTCCGGGGTCAGTAGCTGCGTTGCTCGAGGAATAGTTTGTGCCTTCAATTGTGATAGGCGTGTCATATACCACGTTTAAAGAAGAAGAGTACGTTTCCGACAAGCTATGCAAGGTTGGCGTTTGCACAGAAGCCCCCACCCGCACCGCGTCAGTCACTCGATAGATGGCACCAATTCGAGCATTGATTCCGCTTCCCCGAGTGTCCAATGCTTCCCGGTATGTAAGACTGCCAAAACTAGAACCTCTCACGCTCGCATCAACCGGCGATGGATCGGTGGCCGTCAATACACTGGTTGAGTTGAAGCGGGTGCTCACAATACCAATGGCTCCTCCAATGTAGAGTCGGTCGCGGTAACTAGCGCCGTACCCAATATCAAATTGGGTTTGGGAGCCGGTAGTCAATACCGTTTCCTCCTGATTAAGTGCTCCATCAAGCGACCGGCCGAAGTCGGTGCCCGGAACATATCGGCCCTGCGCATCGTCGTCCGTTAGGAAAGCTTCATAGGCCAAGTCATCGAAGTCGTTGGCCTGTGCAACCGTGATTCCCCGATCAAAGTAATTCAGAATGTTGCTGCCGCCACCTGATGGTCCACCGGCAAAGGAGCCCCGATACCGGAAGCTCTGGTTGAAATCGTTGACGCGGTTCAAACCGATAGCCAACGTGCCACTCCGCCAAGGGCTATTGTCGCTGTCAGGACGACGATTGGTGAAAGCAACTCCGAAGTTGGCAACGTGCACGCTGTTTCGCCCATCGGTAGTGGTAGTACCGAATACTTGGCTGTTGGTGTTACCAATACCAACACCGGGAGTCAAGCTAACCTCTGAGCGTTGGAAAAGGCCCAAACCGGCAGGGTTCGTAACGAGGTTACCCAAATCGGAACCTACGGCTACGTTGGCGCCGCCACTGCCTAGCGAGCGAGCAGTACCAGAGGGTTGGGTTTGTGAAAAGCGCAGTGCGTCCGTTGAATATTGGGCAAAGCTATAGCTAGCCGGGCTCAACAGAGCCACAGCAAGCCAGTATTTCAAGTTTTTCATTTGAGGAAAGAGAAGGTGACCCTCTCGGGCCGGTCACAAATCAGGTTCCGAACAACGTATTAGTCGCGCCCACGACCACGGCCACCGCCGCCACTGTTACCGCCACCACTGTTGCTTCCCCCACCACTATTCGAGGGCATTGAACTGCGTGATGGTTCGGAATAAGAGCGTTGCGGCGCTTCATACGAACGGCTAGGCTGCTCGTAGGTCCGCTGGGGAGCTTCATACGTGCGCTGAGGGGCCTCATATGTCCGCTGACGACGTACGGGTTGATCAGCGCTCTGGCCGCCACTGTTCTGGTTGGAATTCAACTCGCTGAACCGCGTCCGACGCGGCTGCGAATACTGTGGTTGTGCAGGTTGCTGCTGAGTGGCGGCATCGTTTACGGTGCCAACTGCTTCTGTGGCACGCCGGCGGCCCCGGCTCTCATACGAAGGCTGAGTATCATTGCCTCCATTATTGATCTGCTCTGCTACGTTTGGGTTCTGGCTGTATCTTGCATTGCGGCCGCTCACTTGCTGGTCCGTCAATGTCCCGGTCTCACGACCACCTGAAGTGCCTTCAGGTGCAACACCTCCTAATGTACCGGCATCTGCCGACCGTGAACGGCCACGGCCCGAAGACTGTGGCGTACCGTTATCCGTGACACCACCCGTAGAACTACGTCCACCCGTGGGCGACGCGACGCCACCATCAGTTGCCCGGCTTCGTGAACCCGTCACATTGCCCGTACCTGTGCTAGTGCGGCCTGCCATACCAGCATCGGCACTACGGCTATTGCGTGGGCCATAGCGCACGTTACGCGTAGAGCCTACGCCGCTACCATAGTAGTTGTTGACGTTGTAATAGTTGTTGTAACCATAGCCGCCGTAGCCGTAGCCACCACCATAGTAGTTATCGAAGACACTGTAACCCCGGCCATACCGCCAAGGGTTGTAGCCCCAACCCCAAGGACTGCCGAAACCAATATTGATACCGATATTAGCGTAGCTCCCAAATCCGCCGTAACCATAGCTAGGACCGTAGAACGGATCATAGAAGGAATTGCCATAATATGGAGAGCCCCCATACCAGAAGGGGTCAGCATACACAAAGTCGTTGTAGCCATAGCCGAAGCCCCGGTAGTACGGCTGATGAAAGCGACGAATACGGGAAGAATACGCATAGTCGTCGTCGTAATACTCCGTCGACTCGGTTACGGTAGAGCTCCGCGCGCCATCACTCGCGTAATCCGGATTGGAAATCTCGTCGCCTGATTCTGCTTCCGTAGCGGGCGTAGTGCCAGCTACCGATGCCGTAGCATTCTGTGTAGTACGATCTTGAGACGAATAATAAACGCCGTCATTCTCCGTAGTGGAGAGGGCGCTAGTGCCAGCGCAACCACCCAACGTAAGCAGGGCCAAAGCGGGCAATAAGGAGGAAAAGAGATTTTTCATGGCTGCTTGCGTGAAAAGGAAGGCTGGCGAAGTAAAGAGCAAGTGAAGCGACGAAAGGTTGTTTGGAGTAGCAAACATTCCATAAGGTCAGGCTTCAGTTTATTTATTAACGTAATTTGGCACCGAAACGGTGCCGTTTTGGATATGACAAATTTTAGGCCAAACCGGAACATTTCAACCTGACCAAAGATACCTTAAAACATGAGCAAAGGTTTGCCCAAACGGAGTGAAGATTACTCACTGTGGTACAATGAGTTGGTGAAGCGCGCCGGCCTTGCCGAAAACTCCGCCGTGCGGGGCTGCATGGTCATCAAACCCTATGGCTATGCCATCTGGGAAAAGATGCAGCGCACCCTCGACGATATGTTCAAGCGCACTGGCCATCAGAACGCATACTTCCCGCTTTTTGTCCCCAAAAGCTTGTTTGAAGCCGAGGAAAAGAACGCCGAAGGCTTCGCCAAAGAGTGCGCCGTGGTAACGCACTACCGCCTCCAAACCGACCCCGACAATCCGGGCAAGCTGCGCGTCGACCCCAACGCCCGTCTAGAGGAAGAGCTGATTGTGCGTCCCACGTCGGAAGCAATTATCTGGAGCACCTACAAAAACTGGATTCAAAGCTACCGCGACCTGCCATTGCTCATCAACCAGTGGGCCAACGTGGTGCGCTGGGAGATGCGTACCCGGTTATTCCTGCGCACTGCCGAGTTTTTGTGGCAGGAAGGGCACACCGCCCACGCTACCGCCGAAGAAGCCGTTGCCGAAACCCGCCAAATGCTGGAGGTGTACGCCCAATTTGCCGAGGAATGGATGGCGCTGCCTGTAGTGAAAGGTGTAAAAACCGAGAACGAGCGGTTCGCTGGCGCCTTAGACACGTATTGCATCGAGGGCTTGATGCAAGATGGCAAAGCCTTACAGGCAGGTACTTCTCACTTCCTGGGCCAGAATTTCGCCAAGGCATTTGATGTGCAATTCACTAACAAGGAAGGCGCCTTGGAACATGTGTGGGGCACGAGTTGGGGCGTAAGCACCCGCTTGATGGGCGCCTTGGTGATGGCCCACTCCGACGATGAGGGCTTGGTGCTCCCGCCCAAACTGGCTCCTATTCAGGTGGTGATTGTGCCTATCTACAAAACCGGCCAACTCGATGAGTTGCTGGAGCGCATCCGACCTATGCAAATGGGTTTGATTGAACGCGGCATCTCTGTGAAAGTAGATGACCGGGATACCGAACGTCCCGGCTTCAAATTCGCGGAGTGGGAGCTAAAGGGGGTACCCGTGCGCCTCGCCGTCGGCATGCGCGACCTGGATGCTGGCACGGTGGAAGTAGCTCGCCGCGACACCAAGGAGAAAATGAACATGCCCTTGGCCGACATTGTAAACAACGTGGCTGCACTACTCGACGACATTCAAGCCAGCATCTACCGCAAGGCCCATAAATTTCGTGAAACGCACACCCACCGCGTTGATACCTACGAAGAATTCAAACAAGCCTTGGAAGGAGAAGGCGGCTTTGTGGTAGCACACTGGGATGGCACTTCCGAAACCGAAGACCGTATCAAGGAAGAAACCAAGGCCACTATTCGCTGCATGGCCCTCGCCGAGCCCGACGAAGATGGTGTAGACATGCTAACCGGCAAGCCCTCGAAGCGCCGCGTGCATTTTGCCCGGGCCTATTAGGCTACTGCCGTTTTCAACCAGTATAAGAAAGCCCTGCTGCAATAGTTGTAGCAGGGCTTTCTTGTGGCAGCTGGCGTATTACTGTGCGGCAGCAATAGCATTGGCTAACTCTTCATCTGATAGATTGTCAAGCCAGTCTTTATGCAATTCTAGGCGTACTGTTTGGGCTCCCCCGCTCGGTGTGCACACAACAGGCACGTCGCCGGTATCTGTTTCGCTGCGCTTTACGGCTTCCGTGGCGGCATTACTATTTACGCCGGCGTAGGCTTGTACGCAAGTCCAGGTGGTGTTGTGCGGGTCGGTTACTTCGCGTTGCTTCATCATAGGCTTCCCTACGGACCACGAGCGCGAAAGTCAGGCGGCGTTGCCGTAATATTTTTTCTCGTTAGTCGGAAGTTGAGGAAGCAAGGTTTGCCGACTTTGCTGCGGGCATCAGTAAAGCCGGTCAAGCCTTGATTCCTCAACCGAGTGCAAGTAAAGCTGCATGCTAGCTAAGGTTTTGTATTCGTGCCTTCTGCGCAATCTTTCTGCGTATCTTTTCACCTCCAACCACTTACTGCCATGGACCTGCTTATGTGGACTCGCCTGCCATTGCCTATGGACTGGCTTACCATTGCCTTACTGCTCCTGTTCGGCCTGCTGTTTCTGGTGGCTGAAGTTATTTTTATTCCCGGAACTACAGTGGTCGGGTTAATAGGCTTCGCGTTGCTGGCAGTCGGCGTTTGGTTTGGCTACCGCGACCTAGGTTCCACAACCGGCCATATTTTGCTCGTGGCTTCGTTGGTTGTCACCGGAACGCTAGTCTACATCGGCTTGCGACCGAAAAATATGGCTCGTGTAGCGTTGAACGACGTCAACAATTCTCATGTGCGAGATGCCCGGCTGCCCGATGTATTGCCGGGAGCAACCGGCCGTACCTTATCGGCGCTACGGCCAGCGGGCACGGTGCTATTCGAAGACGACCGCCGAGAGGTAACCACCCGCGGCGAATATGTGTCGGCTGGCACTGAAGTGCGCGTGCTACGCATCGAGCAAAATCGAATTGTAGTGGAAAGTGTGAATAGCTGAACAAGTTTACAGATGGTGCTGCTGGATTTAGCGTCCGCGCAGCCGGTACCCCTCGCTCGTGGGGTAACCTCACCGAAGCGGGCGGAATAACTTCAATAAGTGGATGCTTGGTCAAGCATGACAGGCTTTTCCATACCTTACCTCCATGAACGACTTTCCCATCTTCCCGCTCATCATTGGAGCCATCATTTTGTTGGTCTTCCTCTATTTCTTTCCTATCAGCCTCTGGATTACGGCGCTGTTTTCGGGGGTGAAAGTGAGCTTGTTTCAGTTGGCGTTTATGCGGGTTCGGAAAGTGCCGCCCTCCCTGATTGTCAATTCCATGATAACCAGTACCAAGGCCGGCTTGGCCCTGACGGCCAACGATTTGGAAACGCATTACTTAGCGGGCGGCAATATTCCGAGCGTTATCAAGGCCTTGATTTCAGCCGACAAAGCCAACATTCCGCTCACCTTCAAGCAAGCCACTGCCATCGACCTCGCCGGCCGCGACGTGTTTGAAGCCGTTACAACGAGCGTCAATCCCAAAGTAATCAACACGCCCAATGTAGCGGCCGTAGCGCAAGATGGGATTCAGCTTATCGCGAAAGCCCGCATCACGGTGCGCGCTAACATCACGCAGCTCGTAGGCGGCGCCGGCGAAGAAACGATTCTGGCCCGCGTAGGTGAAGGCATCGTAACGAGCATCGGCTCATCGAAGTCGCACAAAGAGGTGCTCGAAAACCCCGACAAAATATCGAAGCTCGTACTCAGCAAAGGCCTCGATGCCGGTACTGCCTTTGAAATTCTCTCTATTGATATTGCCGACATCGATATTGGAGAGAACATTGGCGCCAAACTTCAAATAGATCAGGCCACCGCTGACTTAAAAGTAGCGGAAGCTAAAGCCGAAGAGCGCCGCGCCATGGCCGTTGCCGTAGAGCAGGAAAACCGCGCCAAAACGCAGGAAGCTAAAGCCCGTGTGGTGGAAGCCGAAGCCGAAATACCGAAAGCCATGGCCGAAGCTTTCCGTTCCGGCAACTTAGGCATCATGGACTACTACAAGATGCGTAACATTCAGTCCGATACCGACATGCGCGACTCTATTGCCAATCCCAGCAACCAAAGCAGTAGCAGCAAGCCCGGCCGCGACGAAACACGACTGACTTGAATGGCCTAATTATTAAATAGTTGGCAGTTCACTGAAACGCAGAAGCCGATTCCATACGGAACCGGCTTCTGCGTTTTGATTTTGCTATGAACACCCGTTAAACCACCTACTTCTTGGTAATCCGGAACTCGACGCGCCGGTTGAGCTTACGGGTTTCTTCCTGGTCGTTGTTGGCAATAGGCTTGGTGTCGCCGAAACCCTCAGTGGTGATGCGGCGGCTGGATACGCCTTTCGAAACGAGGTACTTCTTTACCTCATTTACGCGGTCCTGACTCAACTTGAGGTTCAGGGCCGGGTCGCCTTGGTTGTCGGTGTGGCCTTCAATCTTAATTTCAACCGTAGTGTACTCTTTCAGCGTACGAATTAGGCGCTGCAATTCTGGATAGGAATTCTCACGCAGGTAATACTTGCTCTGCGAGAAGAAGATGTTGTTCAGCTTGATAGTCTGGCCTACGGCGAAAGGCACTAAATACAAATCCTGCTTCACCTCCGAGTACTTCTGACGGTCGGTTACGTCGAGGTTATCGGACTCGGCCAAGTAATTAGGCGACTCGGCGCGGTAGCCGTAGTGAACACCCGAGGGAAGCACAATGGTATAGGAGCCATCGACGGGGCTGGTCTCGGCCACTCCTATTTCCTCGCCTGTCAGCAGGTTTTCGTAGCGGATAGTGGCCGTAACGGGCTTTTTGGTGGCTGCATCAAGCACTTGGCCGCGCACCAGGGTTACCACCTCGGGTTTGAACTGAGGCGTCAGGTTAATGCGAAAGATATCTTTGGAGCTGCCGGTTCCATTACGCGCGGATACCAGATAAGCATCCTCGCCAGCCGCCGACACCACGTAATAGGCATCGAAATCGGGCGAGTTTACGCTGGGACCCAGGTTGCGGGGCTTGGTCCAGTTGGTCCAACTATCGTCGAGACGTTTCGAGTAAAAGATATCACTCTTGCCATAGCCTCCGTGCCCCTCCGACGCGAAGTAAAGCGTTTTGCCATCGGCTGCCAGAAAGGGCGCGAACTCCGGCTTTTTAGTGTTGATGCTGGCTCCAAGATTGATGGGACGGCCCCACGTGGTGCCGTCTGGCTTGCGGAGCGTTACGTAGATATCCTGCTCGCCCTGGCCATCCTTCCGCTGGACCGCCATGAGCAATACTTTGCCGGAGGTGCCCAGAAAGTAGTCTACGTTATTGGGGTCGTCGTTGTAGAAATTATCAATCAGGATTTTCTGTGGCTTGCTCCAACCCGTTTTGGTTCGTTTGGTTAAGCTCAACCCCTTGGGATCCAAGGACCCATCTTCGTTGTAGACGTTGATAAGTATAGCTGAGTTTCCATCCGACGACACCGAAGTCAAGCCGTTAGGACCGGGCGTATTGATAGGAGAGCCAATGTTTTTGGCCGGGTTCCAGGAGTTGTTTTTAGAATTGACCTGGGTCGAATACCATACGTCTTGCACATCGTTGGCGCCGCCCACGTTCTGGGGGCTTTCCTGCCGGGCAAAGAACAGCGTGCGACCATCGGGCGAGATGACCGGATGCGTATCGACATACTTGGAGTTGACGTTGGGTCCGAGGTTCACCATCGCCGAGTCGAATTTCACACTTTCGACTTCGCCTTTAAACTCTTTTTTGACCATGGTTTCCGCCACGTCGGCAATACCGATGGCGTCGATCTGGTTCACCCCGTTCACGGCTTTGGTGTTCATGGTCACCACCACGCCAATCGTACGATAGGTACCCGGCGAAAATGTGATTTGCAAAGAACGAAACTGTTCAGGAATTGGACCGGGGCTCTCGTTTTGGTAGACTTCGTGCTTCAGGCCTCTCGTATCAACCAACTCAATTTTGGATACGGAGCCCGGATTGAAGTTTTCCACTACCGTGACCTGCTTGGCAACAAGCGACTTACCGAAGCGCACTTCAATAAATTCGTTGCCACTTTCCTTTCTTGGAATCCAGGCTTCGTTGCTAACTTGGCCTAGTGGCTGCGCATTAGGCTCGCCCAATACTTTCTCGGGGGAAAAGTCTTCTTTTCCTTCTGCCTTCTGCGATGATACAGCCACCACTTTGCCCGCCCAAACGGCGTGCTGTGCCTGTACGCTCCCAGAAATTCCTGCCATTATCCCTACCAACAGCAATACATTCTTTACTTTCATAAGCTGACTGGCAAAACAGTAGCCCGTGTCCACGTCTAAGTCCACGAAGATGATTGGAGCTAAAGAGACGTTGGAATGGGCCGCGGAGTTTCGGTTATTAATTAGGCGAGGACAAAGGTAGCAATAGCGGTTGCTACAGCATGTAAATTTTGATTAATATCTGATTCTACTCGACGGTTGCGGTCCTGAGGGCGCTGAAGTAACTTGCTTGTCATCACCTAGCAGTCCACTGTTCTATGTCGTTAGCATCAGTTCGCTTAGCGAACTTGGCAATTGCATCTTATGAAGTTGATCTTTACTGACGCAAGGGCGGCCTACGAAGTTGCCAGAGGAAACGGGCCGCCCGGAACGCCGCGAGTTTGCCTTGTGCTAGGCATCAACGTGGTCTTGCTGCTTGCCGCTGCTGCCGGACAAACCCAAAGCCTTGTTGATGCAGGCAGTACACCGCTATTAGCGCGCACCGTAGTTGCCCCACCCGACTCACTGTTGCTGCTCTCGTTTCGGGCACGCCGCGTAGGCGTGAGCACCTACGCCCAACGGACCGATGCCCTCGGCTACTTGCGCCTTTCCAACCAACAGCAGCTTCGCTACCGACTACAGAGCGAATGGATTTATGATTCGCGGGGGGAGCCCCCGTTTGTGCGCGAGGATTATGCTGCCGACGCTCTGCACACCATCGATATGGGCCGGGGCTGGCGCGTTGGGCAGTTTGTCCGCTACGAGCAGAGCCGGGCCAATGCCACGCGCACTGGCTTGTGGTTGGGCCGGTTAGGCTACGAGCACGGCCTAGCTAACTTCCGCCCCAACGATTCGCTGTCGGTGGTACGCTACGTAGGGTTTGCGGGGGCAGTGCAAGATGCCCGCAACGGCCGCCGGGATACCGGCTTGGCGTACGGGCTGGATTTCTCTACCCTGGTGTTTGTGAAGGGTGCTACTGCGTCGCCGTTAGCAGTGCGCTTATTAGGCACGCGGGCTCAGCTAGGGCCGCGGGTGTGGCAACGACTACTAGCCGAAGGCTTCCACGAGCATACCTTCGATGCGTATTCCAGTGGTAGCGTACGTGCTGCTTACCGGGCGCATCGGGCCGAAGACTACGTACCCGGCAACGTGCAGCGCATCCAAAGTGACACGCTAGCTGGGCAAGTTACTTGGCTGTATCGCCTGTCCGAGAAAGTCTCGTTTCGCTCTGATAATGCCCTGGCGTTGCCAAGCCGCGCCTTCCGCTACCGACAATTGGGGGCCGAAGCTGATACCCTCCAGAACTTGGGCTACCGCCAACGGGAGTTGGACACGCGGCAAGAACTGCGGCTTGGCGGCAAGAAAGTACAAGCCGTGCTCTTGTTTGGATACCGCGAGCGTAACCGGGCCTATGGCCTTGACAACAACCGATTTCTGACGCCACCAAAATACGAGTTGGCCTTAGCCCGCGAGCGAATTCGGGACATCAAGGAGCAAACCACACAGTGGCAGGGCGAGTTTACTTGGCTGCCGGCACTGCGTCATGCTCTCTCCCTTACCGGATCAGCTCAACTGCTGCGCGTTACGGCGCCTAGCAAAGACAACCAGCAGGACCGCGACGAGGCCCAGCACGCCCTCCGACTCACTTGGACTGGCCGCTGGCGTGGGGCGTTCCGCACGACGCTGGCAGTGGCCGGCGAGTATCGGCAGTTTGTGTTTATCCGGGCTGCCCTGAGTGCCGAGAGCTACACCGACCGATTATTGCACTGGGAGCCGGGCTTTACGTGGGCGCCCGGCAAGTTCAGCATCCGAAGCACCTACCATCTGTGGGTGAGCTACCAGGTGCGTGACCGGGCCAGCGAGCAAAGCCGCAACCGGGCCAGCCGGGTACTGGAGCAACAGCAGCATCTTACGTATCAGCTCCAGCCGCGCCTATTGGCGTCCCTGGACTATGCGCGCCGCGAAAACCGGGTAGGTTTGCTACGGTGGCCAGCGTTCAAAGAAAGCCCCCTTGATACCACCATCACCCACGACTTGAGTGGGAACTTACGCTACGGCTGGAGTGGCCGCCGCCCGGAACGCACCAGCAACAGCCTGCGCTTGGGCTACCGCTTTTTAGAGCAACGCACCCAAGGCCGGGCGCGGTTGGTGCAAGACGCTGGGGGCTCTTCGCTTATTTATCTGCGCGCTCTTACCCGCCAGCAGGGCCCTGATATAGCGTATGAGCGGCGGGCCGGCAACCTGACCCTTGCGGCTAGCATGTGGTTGCAGCAACTACGGACGCTTTACCGTTATCGTGCGGGCACTGGCTCTTTCATCGGAACTAGCTATACTGCCGCCGACTTAGCCCAAACCACCAGCCAGCTTTATCCTTACTTCGAGGTGGCACTAGCCTGGCGAGTGCGGCAATGGTAGGTACCTACTTATGAAGTGCCGTCTGCTCTGTGATAGAAGTGCAAGTTGAATTGCCTTGCTAGACAGCCACAACTAGCAAGCCCGGCTGCGCTATACCTGAAGCAGCACGTTCATAGAAATAATCGCGACAAACACTTATTCTCCAGGAAGTTGCCGGTCTAAATGAGTGCGCAGGATAGTATCTACTTTTTCTTTGGTTAGTGGTTTGTTGAGGAAGCCAGCAATAGGAAGTTTCTCCAGGCGACTTACATCCTGAGGATGCAGAGAAGTGGTTAGCATCACAATAATTATTGCTTCCTTGCGGGGTAGCGGCAATTGGTCGTAGGCTTCTAAAAACTCGAAGCCGTTCATGACTGGCATCTTTACATCCAGCAAAACCAATATCGGCTGGTCCTCACTTGCGTTTTGACTATGGAGTTGCAACTGCTGCAAGGCTTCGGCCCCGTTGAGCGCCACCAATAGCTTGTCCGTCACGTTTAACCGCTTCAAAAGCAGCTGATTTAAATAGTTAGTAGTTTGGTCGTCGTCGACCAATAAGGCACAGCTAAGTTTGAACATGGGTAGACCCGACGTAAAATGACTAGCCCCCATGGATATGGAAGCGGCATATTGGTTAGAGGTAACTTCAGAGGAAGTGGTTGAAACCAGACAACATCAGGTTTCAAGCCTAGGTATTCAATCGTCCTGTTTTCTTGTTTCTATTTCACCTTCGCAGGTATACCCTAAACGTGGAGCCCACATCCACTTGGCTTTCCACCTCGATGCGGCCCCCGGCGTTTTCCACTATTTTCTTGACGATGTAAAGTCCCATACCACTGCCTTCCACGTGGTCGTGCAGCCGCTCGAACATAGCGAAAAGCTTCTCCTTGTTAGCCAAGCGCATACCTAGTCCGTTGTCCTGCACCATAATGACGGCATACTCGCCATCTGGCCGGCACTGTATCCGCACATCGGGCGCCCGCTCGGGGGCGCGGTATTTCACGGCATTGCTTATCAGATTGTAGATAATGCTGCGCAGGTTCTTTTCTGTGAAGGAAAGCATGGGCAAATCCCGCACATCCACCTGCAAGTAAGCCCCAGCAGCCTGGATTTGGGGCAACAGATCCAGGCGCACTTCCTCGATTAGCCGATCCAAGTCGACCGAAGCGGAAGGCTGGTCGTTTTCCTTCTGCAGCTTGGTGATGGTTGTCAGGTGCTCGATGGTGCGCTTGAACCGGTCCACCGAATCCTGCATCATGTTCATGATGGGGCGCACCTCCTGGCCTTTGTCAGGCAGCTCCAACAGCAGCGCGTGCAATAGCCCTTCGATGTTGGTAATGGGCGCCTTTAAATCATGCGAGGCTGTGTAGATGAAGTTATCCAGGTCCACGTTGGCACGGGTGAGTTGCGTGTTGTTTTCCTGCAACTGCTGCTGTGCCAAGTCAATACGCTCTAGGTCCAGCTTATGCTCATGAATGTCGGTACAAGTGCCTATCCACTCGATGATCTGGCCCTGCTGGTTGAGCGAAGGCAACGCTCGGCTAAGCATCCAGCGGTAATTACCAGCCCTGTCGCGAAGCCGAAACTCCGCTTCAAATATGTCTCCCGTGCGCAAGCAGTGCTGCCAGCGCTCCAGGGCAAACGCAGCATCGGCGGGGTGCTGATACGGCTGCCACTGATACTGCTGCACAAGCCCGGCTTGCTGCCCGGTGTAGTCGAACCAACGACGATTGAAGTAGGTGGTTGTTCCTTCGGTGTTTGCCGTCCAGGCAATCTGGGGAATGCCTTCGAGCATTCTATTGGCCTCAGCCGCCGCCTGCTCTATCACTAGGCGCGCTGCTTCTTGGAGCTTCAGTTGCTCGTTTTTGCGGTCAATTACCGCGTTTTGCTCGGTAACCAGCGCCTGAATGATTCTAATTTCTCGTTCCGCCGAAAGGTCCGTTAAGATAACGGCCACCACCAGTGTCCCGTTAAAGGACAGCACTTTCAACGACAACGAGAGGGGCCGTAGCGCGCCCTCTTTCGTTTGCACAGGTAGTTCGCCCTTGCCGTAGCCAGTCCAGCTTTGCGCCAGTAGTGCGCTCCAGTATGCTTGAAACCTTGCCGGCACGAAGCTGGCAAATGAACCACCCATCACTTCTTCCAGACCTCGCTGCAACCAACCTGCCAAGCAAGCGTTGCAGTATAAAATGGTGCCATCGTGGTTGAGCAGCATGGCTCCCTCATTCATCTGCTCAACGAGGGTACGGTAGCCTTCATCGGCGCCTTGCAGCGTGAAAATACGGGGGCCATCAGGGCTTTGAATGGCCAGTGCATCTACGGCCCCAGTACGCACGGCATCAATTAGGTCTTCGGCTTCTTGCAGCCGATGACGCAGTTCCTCGTTTTCACGACTTAGGGCCAGCAAAAAAGAACAAGTAGAATCAGCCATGAGTAGGGTCACTAGGCGGCAGGGGCAGCCCCAAGGCCGCCAGTACCCGCGCCCGGTCCGACAAGTCGCCGACCAACCGCCGGACGAGGCCAGGCCGCTTTTTAATCAGGGTTGGAATACCAATGAGTTGTTCTCCCTGGGCCAATTCGGGCTGCTGGTAGATATCAACAATCAGCAGCTCGTGCCGGCCTTTCAGGTACAACTCACAAATTTCTTTGATGTTACGAACGGCCCGCGTCGAGTTGGGCGTAGCACCAGTGATGTAGAGATGCAGCACGTATTCGGCACCACTCTCGGGCGGTTTTTCATCTGCCTCCATGCTAACGCCCAACCTTGTTTCCGGCTGGCTTTATATCAAGCCCTACCAATACTCGTTCTTCATTGGAGAGGTCACCAATAATTTTGCGAATAGGAACAGGCACTTTCCGAACCAGCGTTGGAATAGCTAAAATCTGGTCACCTTCTGCCAATTGCGGGTTCACAAGCAAGTCAATAACCTCTAGCTGGTACCGGCCCTTTAAGTGTTGCGTGCAGTATTTTTTCAGATTGGCTATGGCTGCCACTGATTTTGCGGTTTGGCCGGCTACGTACAAGCGCAGTTCCCAATAGTCATCGTTGTGACCTGGCTCGGGGGTAGCAGATTCATTATCCATGAGAGGTCTAGGTAGTAGGTTGCGGGTCAGTTAATTCCTGCCGGTCAGCATCGGGTGAGGCAGAGGTTGACTTTCCTTTGGCAGTTGACGGCTGACGGCCTTGCTCTTGGCTGTTAATTAGCCGAAACTCTTCTTCCACCGATTCAAACTCGGTGCGCAGGTTAGCAATGGTTGCTTCCAGTACCCGGCGGCGGCGCTCCAACTCTCGGTCTTTGCGTTCCAGTTCCTGTTGCTCGGCCACAACCTGCGCCTGTTCCTGTAGCCGCCGAGCTAGCCGGCTAGCCCCCGTCACGATGCCCGTCGGCCCCACTACCACATCCAACAACTGAATGCCTTTGTCGGTGATAATGAATTCCCGCACTTGGTTGGAATGCGCCATACCCCGCGACTTCAGAATGCTCAGCCCCCGGTTTCGTTCGCCAATACCCTCTAGGTCCCGCACACTAACCCACGTATCCACCAGCGAAGAAACCCCTTCCTCGGTGGTATCCAGTTGCATGCTACCGCTGATCAGGGAAGTGAACAGGGCGGTGATATTGTTGACTTTCAGAAAATCGATGAGGCGCGTGAGCATACTTCGCACCTCCGTCACATTACCCACATTGATAAGGTTACTAATGGGGTCGATGACGACAGCAGTAGGCTTAAACTCCCCTACCAACTTATGGATCGTGACCAAGTGCCGCTCTAGGCCGTTGAGCGTTGGTCGGGAAGCTTCAATCAGTAGCCGACCTTCTTGCAGGTGAGGCTTTAGATCGATACTTACAGAATGCATATTGCGCACCAGTTGCTGCGGCGACTCCTCGAACGCGAAGTAGAGGCAGCGCCCGCCCTGAAGGCAAATTTCCTGTGCAAAAGCAGCCGCTAAAGTGGTTTTGGCGGTACCAGCCGTCCCCGTCAGCAAGATGCTACTGCCTTCGTAGAAGCCCTTGCGGCCGAACATTTCATCTAGGGCCGGAATGCCCGTCGATACGATCTGGTCGGAAACCTCATGTTCGAGCTTGAGCGACGTGACCGGTAAAACGGAAATTCCGTCCTCGGTTATCAGATAGGGATACTCGTTGGTGCCGTGGGTGCTGCCGCGGTACTTCACAACGCGCAGCCGGCGGGTGGTAATTTGGTCGATAACGCGGTTATCGAGCAGAATCACGCAATCCGACACATATTCTTCCAACCCTTGCCGGGTGAGGGAGCCTTCGCCACGCTCGGCCGTAATTACCGTCGTCACGCCCTTGTCTTTCAGCCAGCGAAACAAGCGCCGAATCTCGGAGCGCAATACTGCCTGGTTGGGAAACCCAGAAAAAAGAGCTTCAATTGTGTCGAGCACAACCCGCTTGGCCCCAATAGAATCAATGGCATACCCTAAGCGAATAAACAAGCCATCCAAATCGTACTCTCCGGTTTCCTCTATCTCCGACCGGTCGACGTGTACATGGTCGACGCGCAACATTTTTTGAGCTTGCAACTCCGGTAAGTCGAAGCCGAGCGAGGCCACGTTGGCAGCCAGTTCTTCGGCGGTTTCTTCGAAAGCCATCAAAACGCCGGGTTCCCCAAAGCTAAGAGCACCGCGCACCAAAAACTCGATGCCCATCAGGGTTTTGCCGCAACCAGCACTACCGCAAATCAGTGTGGGTCGTCCTTTGGGCAGCCCTCCTTCCGTAATCTCATCGAGGCCCTCGATACCCGTGGGGGCCTTTGGCAACATGACAAGCCCGGAGGGAGCAGTAAGATTTTCTTGCATAAAGAGAAAATGTAGCGGCCCACAGCAAGCACTGTAGGTATCGATATTACGTAGTTTAACTTGATTTAGACGAGCTGTTCAACTCACTTAGCAAAATCCACTCTCGTCTGACAAGCGAAGGTACGACGTTGTAGCGGACCTGCGCCCACTCATTCCCTATTAAGACGAGGAACAAGCAGGCGCGAAACTTAACCTCTTTCTGTAGAATACCGATGAGCACCCGCCATTTAAGGCTGTAGCGAAAAGCTGCGCGTAACGGAATTGAAGGGGCCATCTATTAGTTTTCCGCCAGCATCTACCAGTTCCAGCTTCACCGTATTCTCTCCCATAGGCAAACCTTCCATCATGTATGGGGCCCATTGATCGAGCATAAATTCGTTGCCATTGATAGTGGCTCGAACTTGGGTGCCACCCGGCTCGATGGTAGTGTTGACGAGGTAGAAATCCAACATCACCTTTTGCGTGTCTTTGCCGGTGTATACGTCTTTGGGGCGGCTGTAGAAAAGATGGGGTGCTTTCAAGTCGAAGGTGGGGGTACTGGGCGCCGTTTTTCCTACCGTTACGAGGCGCAAATCGTAAGCTCCACGGTGCTTGAGACTTTCGTGGTAGGAGCGCGACAGGAAGGATAGCACCACGTGCTGACCATCGACTACATTCTTGGTGAAGCCGGTTTCGTAGTGCGCCGTGTACGGCTCGTTGTCGACGATATTGTGAATGTGCTGCCCCTTCATTGAGTTAGCCATTTCCTCGGAGTGCATGCCGCCACTCATTTTGGTTAAAAGGAAGTTGGTTATCTCGTACTTGAAAGGCACTGCTCCACTTGGCGCTGTAGAACCGGTGGCAGGTGTGCTCATGCGCAGTTGCGCCGTTGGGAATTTGGGCGAGTCAAAAAAGGGCGTCAGGCGCAATCCATTTTTCTCCATACTCGCGGCCGATATAGTAGTTGGCACAGAGGAGGAGGTGGCAACCGAAGTGGCTTCGGTGACTTGCTTGGCTGCGTCGCAGGCTACCAGCGCCAACAAGAGAAGAGAACTTAATAATCGTGTAGAAATTTGCATAGAAAAGAAAATGAAGGAAAAAGTAAGAACTGACTTGTTATGTTATAGTAAAACTCGAAGAACTAGCTACGCCCAAACGACGTTCGATTTTTGAGTACCTTGCGCAACACCCATTCATTGTTCAAAAGTATAGTGATTTTCCAAGATGGCAGACAAATTGCTGGAAGAAATTCCTTCCCTCGACCTCGCAGACTTCCGTTCCGGTGATTCTGAGCGTAAAGCCCGCTTCGTACGGCAACTCGGCGAAGCCTACCAGAGCATTGGCTTTGTGGCTCTCAAGAATCATGGCCTCACCGAAGAGCAGACCCAAGCTCTCTATGCTGACGTAAAAGCGTTTTTTTCATTACCTGACGAGCGTAAGCAGCGTTATGAGAATCCGGAGTTGGCTGGTCAGCGCGGCTACATCAGCAAGGGCAAAGAGCACGCCAAAGGCCGCAACACCGGCGACCTAAAGGAGTTCTATCACGTCGGCCAGGAAGTGGAAGATGCCGACGACCCGATTGGCAAGGAATATCCGGCCAACATTTGGCCCGAGGAAGTACCGACCTTCCAAAAAAGCACTTTTACCACGTACCGCACCTTGGAAGCTGCCGGTAAAGACGTGCTTCGCGCTATTGCCTTGTACTTGAATCTGCCCGAAAACTACTTCGACGACAAGGTGCGCAACGGCAACAGTATTCTGCGTCCTATTCACTACTTCCCCATCGAAAATCCGGACGCTGTACCGGCCGATGCCGTTCGCGCTGCCGAGCACGGCGACATCAACCTGATTACGCTGCTAATGGGCGCCAGCGCCGACGGCTTGCAAGTGAAGCGCCGCGACGACAAGTGGATTCCCATTACGGCTCTCCCCGACCAGATTGTGGTGAACGTGGGCGACATGTTGCAGCGCCTCACCAACGGCGTGCTGAAAAGCACCATTCACCGCGTAGTGAACCCACCCCGCGAGAAGATGAACTCTTCGCGCTTCTCGGTGCCGTTCTTCATGCACCCCCGCTCGGAAATGAGCCTCGCCGCTCTCGAAAGCTGCGTTACGTCCGATAACCCGAAGAAGGAAGCCGACATCACGGCTGGGGAATTCTTGAACGAGCGTCTGATTGAGTTAGGCTTGAAGAAAAAGTAGCTTTCCGAGACAAGCCACCTGTTTGATTTCTAAAAAATTGGTGGCGCAAAAGAAAACCCGTCGGCACTTTGCCGACGGGTTTTCTTTTGCGCTAATGCATCCGTCTAAAAACAGCAGAGAAATACCCTTCGTTGTCGAGAATCAGGTGGCAAAAGCGTAGGAAGTTTCCCCATGTAGAGGTCATTCAGGCACGTTAACTTTATCGTTTCGCGCGTTGGCACACACTCGAGTTTGCAGGAAATGGATAGCTTCACTCCAGCTAAAAAACAAGTAGCTCTTGAAAGTAGACAATGGTTTTTTCGCGTACTTACCAATACCAGCCCGGTTGAACAACTCGAAACGATCATCAGAAACTGCCATTCCGCCAGTGCTTTTCACCCCACCCGCGCCGCCACCTACCGAAGTCAAGCTTAGTCCGCCACCCGGACGCAGGCTACGCACTCGTCGGGTACGGGGTATTATTTTCCTGAAAGATGTGGCCGCCCTGGCCTGCACTGCTTTCGGTGGGCCACAAGCCCACACCGCCATGATGCTCCGTCTGCTCGTGGACAAGCGCCGGTATCTGACCTCGGCTGAGCTGCTGGAAATCATGGCGCTGTGTCAACTGCTACCGGGTCCGACCTCCACCCAAACCATTACGGCCATTGGCTTCCGGCTAGGAGGCCCCAACCTAGCGTACCTCACGCTGTTCGTCTGGATGCTGCCGGCCGTCACCATTATGACGGCGGCCGGCATGGCCATGAGCTACCTCGACAAGGAGCAGGTAGCCGGACTGGTGCAATACATTCAGCCTATTGCCGTAGGCTTTGTGGCTTACTCAGCTTACAAGATTGCCGAAAAGGTTATCCACACCAAGACTTCGGTGGCGCTGATGGTGACGGCGGCCCTGCTGGCCTATCGTTTCCAGCTACCAACGGTGCTGCCGCTGCTGCTATTAGGCGGTGGGCTCGTTACTACCTTCCGCTACCGCAAGCTCACGCCAGTGGTTGACAAACAGCCGCTACGCATCGAATGGGCCAACTTTATATTGTGGATAGGCGTGCTGGTGGGCGCAGCCGTGCTGGGACATTACACGCGGGAGCTACCCGTACTGCTCTTCGAGAATTTCTACCGCAACGGCTCCTTGGTATTTGGGGGGGGGCAAGTGCTGGCTCCGCTGCTATTTGCCGAGTTCGTAGAGTTCAAGCATTATCTCACTGCCCCCGAGTTTCTTTCCGGGTATGGCCTAACCCAAGCGTTGCCCGGGCCTAATTTTGCTTTCGCTTCTTACATCGGGGCGCTGGCCATGCGTGACTACGGGCTTGGGGGTCAGATACTAGGGGGCTTGGTAGCGGCGGCTGGTATTTTCATGCCGGGCACGCTTCTTATCTTCTTTCTCATCCGGTTCTGGGACCAACTCAAGCAGTACCGCGTCGTGAAGGCGTCTTTGGAGGGCGTGAATGCCGTATCAGCCGGGCTGGTGTGCGCAGCGGTATTCCTGCTCTACCATCCCCTACCCGACACCCCTATTAACCTAGGCCTCATTGGCGTTACCTTTATGCTCTTGCTCTGGGAGAAAGTACCTTCTTACGCCATAGTAGCAGCGGGGCTGCTGGCAGGTGCTTTATTCAACTAGCCTGTAACACCCAACAGGGAGGCCCCAACGACAAGCTTTCAATATTAGCAAGCTTGTCGTTGGGGCCTCCCTGTTGGGTGCTTTAAGCGCTATTCCTGCACCACTAAGTGCTCCGGTAGTTGCATCAGATAGTCTCCGTAGCCGCTCTTGCGCAGAGGTTCGGCTATCTTGCGAAGCTGATCGGCGTCGATAAAGCCCTGGCGGTAAGCGGCCTCCTCGATAGAGCCTACCTTCAACCCCTGGCGCTGCTCTAACACCCGCACGAACTCACCGGCTTGCATCAGGCTTTCAAATGTGCCGGTGTCGAGCCAGGCGGTGCCCCGGCCGAGGATACCTACTTTCAGCTTGCCCCGGCGCAAATATTCCTGGTTGACGTCCGTAATTTCGTATTCCCCACGCGGACTCGGCTTCAAGTCGCGGGCTATTTCAATGACATCGTTGTCGTAGAAGTAGAGGCCTGGAACCGCATAATTGCTTTTCGGCTGCTTGGGCTTTTCCTCGATGCTGAGGGCTTTTCTGTCGGCGTCAAACTCCACTACGCCGTACCGCTCGGGGTCGTGCACATGGTAGGCGTACACCACGCCGCCGTCCGGACTGTTATTGGATTTCAACAGTTCTTCCATGCCTTCGCCGTGGAAGATATTGTCGCCAAGCACCAGCGCTACCTTGTCGTCGCCAATAAAATCAGCGCCAAGCACGAAGGCTTGGGCCAAGCCGTTGGGCACTTCTTGAATGGTATACTGGAAGTTGCACCCTAGATTTTTGCCGTCACCAAGCAGCTTCTGGAACTGCGCCTGGTCGTGAGGCGTGGTGATAATGAGAATGTCTTTGATGCCGGCCATCATCAGAATCGAAAGCGGATAATAAATCATCGGCTTGTCGTAGACGGGCATGAGCTGCTTGCTCACAGCTAGGGTAAGTGGGTGCAAACGAGTACCGGAGCCGCCGGCGAGGATGATGCCTTTCATGTTGAGTGGTTGAATTGCTAAATCGTTAAGTGGTAGGCAGCTTTAAAGCCCTCGAATAATTAACTCGGTAGTTATTCTGCCATTTAACAGCTAGTTTCTGACTGCTATAAACTCCTCATTAGCCTTAAACCAGGCTAGCGTTTGTTGCAGTCCTTCCCGAATGCGAATTTCAGGATTGTACCCAAGCAGTGTTTGTGCTTTACTGATATCGGCCAAGGAATCACGAATGTCGCCGGGCCGGTCGGGGCCGTACTCAGGGGTGATGGTAGAGCCGGCTTCCTCTTTCAGGATGTTGAACAGGTCGTTGAGGGACGTGCGGTCGGCCACGGCTATGTTGTAGACTTGATTCACTGCTTCCGGATTCTGCACGAGGGCCGCCTTGATGTTGGCTTGCACGCAGTTCTCCACGAAGGTGAAGTCACGGGTCTGGCCCCCGTCGCCGTTCATACGTGGCGGCTTGCCTTCCAACACCGCATCAATGAAGAGCGGAATAACGGCTGCGTAGGCTCCGTTGGGGTCTTGGCGCGGGCCGAAGATGTTGAAGTAGCGCAGCCCGATAATTTCCATGCCGTACGTTTTACCAAACACATCGGCATATAGCTCGTTGGCGTACTTGGTAACCGCGTACGGAGAGAGGGGCTTGCCAATCCGGTCCTCTACTTTGGGTAGAGCTTTATGGTCGCCGTAAGTGGACGAGGAAGCGGCGTACACAAACCGCTTAATACCTGCCTCTTTCGCCCCAACCAGCATGTTCACGAAGCCGCCCACATTCACATCGTTGGTGGTGATGGGGTCGTTGATGGAGCGTGGGACAGAGCCCAAAGCCGCTTGGTGCAGCACAATGTCGATGCCGCGGCAGGCGTCCACGCAGGTTTGCCGGTCCCGAATGTCGCCTTCAATGACACGCAGCGCCGGGTTGCCTTCAAACAGCGCTACATTTTTGCGGAAGCCGTTGGAATAGTTGTCGAGTACACGCACCTCTTTGGCGCCGTGTTTCAGCAGGTACTCCACCAGATTGGAGCCAATGAACCCGGCTCCGCCCGTTACCAAGAAAGCTAGATTGTCGAGCGGCTGGTCGTGAAAAGGAAGGTCGTACATTATTCAATTAGAAATTGAGAATTAAAAACTGAGAATTAAGCTTCAAAACAGCTATCATATACCTTGGACAGCATTCTTGATTTTTAATTCTCGATTTCTAATTGCGTGCTAGCGTGCGTATTGCGTGCGGTAATAATCCTGATAGGCGCCGCTGGTCACGTTTTGCAGCCAAGCCTCGTTTTCCAAGTACCAGTCCACCGTCTGGGAGAGGCCTTCTTCGAATGTTACCGAGGGTTTCCAGCCTAGCTCGTTCATGATTTTGCTGCTGTCGATGGCGTAGCGCAAATCGTGGCCCGCCCGGTCCGTCACGAAGGTGATGAGTTTGCGGGAAGTGCCTTTCTCTTTGCCCGTTTTCTCGTCCAGTGTGTCGCAGAGCAAGTGAATGAGTTTGATATTGGTCCACTCGTTTACGCCGCCGATGTTGTAGGTATCCCCTACTTTGCCTTTGTGAAACACAGCGTCGATGGCCATAGCGTGGTCTTTCACGAACAGCCAGTCGCGCACGTTTTCGCCTTTACCGTACACGGGTACCGGCTGGCCGTGCTGAATGCGGTGAATAGCCAGCGGAATCAGCTTCTCGGGGAAGTGGTTCGGGCCGTAGTTGTTGGAGCAGTTACTGAGCTTGATGGGCAAGCCATAGGTATGGTGCCAAGCGCGCACAAAGTGGTCGGAAGCTGCCTTGGAAGCGGAATACGGGGAGCGAGGATCGTAGGAGGTTTCTTCGGTGAACATCTCCGGGCCGAAGTCCAACGAGCCGTACACTTCATCGGTGCTGACGTGGTAGAATGTTTTGCCTTCGTAGCCGAGCGGCTTCCACAGGTTTTTGGCGGCCTGCAACAGGTTAACGGTGCCCAGCACGTTGGTCTTTACGAAAGCCAGCGGGTCGGTGATACTCCGGTCGACGTGGCTTTCGGCGGCTAGGTGGATAACTGCATCCGGCTCTTCAACGGCAAAAAGCTGATCCACGAATGCCTGGTCGGTGATGTCGCCTTTCACCAACCGGTAATTGGGCGCCTCTTCAATATCACGCAGGTTTTCCAGGTTGCCGGCATACGTGAGGGCATCGAGGTTCAGGATCTGATACGCTGGATACTTGGTCACGAACAAACGCACCACATGCGACCCAATGAAACCAGCCCCGCCGGTGATAATGATTTTCATCTTGTTGATTGTTAATTTGTTTGGTAGTTAAATAGCTAACTGTTCTAGTAGCTATTTAACACTTCATTTATTTAGCTTTTCAAGCTTTGCTGCCACTTCCAGGCGCTAGCCAATGCCTCATCAAGAGAAGAAGTGGTTTGGAAACCCAACACTTCGGTGGCCTTCTTGACGTCGGCGTAGATGGCGGGCACGTCGCCGGGCCGAGCCGGACCGATGGTGTAGTTCAGCTTAACACCCGTGGCACGCTCAAATGCCTGCACTACCTCTAGCACACTGTTGCCCCGACCCGTTCCCACGTTGAACGTTTCGAGGGTCTCGCCTTTCTGGTCGAGCAGGCGCTGAACGGCTACTACGTGCGCTTTGGCGAGGTCCACGACGTGCAAATAATCCCGGATGTTGGTGCCATCGGGCGTGTCGTAGGTGTCGCCGAAGATGGTGAGTTTCTCCCGAATACCAGCGGCGGTTTGGGTGATAAAGGGCACTAGGTTTTGCGGCACGCCGAGCGGCAATTCCCCAATTTTAGCGGAAGCGTGGGCCCCGATTGGGTTGAAGTAGCGCAACAGAATAGTACGGAGCTTGTTGGTAGGCGCCGCCGCAATGTCGGTGAGGATATCCTCGCACATTTGCTTGGTAGCACCGTAGGGCGAGCTAGCCTTTTTGGTAGGGGTCTGCTCGGTAACCGGCAAAGCATCGGGGATGCCATACACCGTGCACGACGAAGAAAACACCAGCGCCTCTACCCCAAATTCGCGCATCACCGACACCAGCGTCAGCAACGAATTCAGGTTGTTGCGGTAATATTCCAGCGGCTTCTGCACCGACTCACCCACCGCTTTAAAGGCCGCAAAGTGAATTACGCCGCGCAGGTTGCCTTCTTCGGCAAACACGGCCCGCAACGCTTCTTCATCGTTGCAGTCGATGTTGTGGCTTGGCACCCGCACACCCAGAATAGATTCGATACCATCCAACACCGACTCTTGCGAATTGCTGAAGTTGTCGACTATGACGGGCTGAAAACCAGCTTCATACAACTCCACTACGGCATGAGAGCCAATGTACCCCGCTCCCCCCGTGACCAATATCTTCGTGCGCATTTTTTCGGGTTTTATGGTTTAATTGTTAAATGGCTGGCCGTTCAGCAGGCATCCATTCAACAATTCAACAATTCAACAATTCAACCTTACAAACTCCAGTACTGCATCTGCTGAATCTTGCCGCGGAACAGACCTTTAATATCTACCAGCACAGCTTTTTCCGACGTAATCGACTTGAAATATGCCTCGTCCTTGGTAGTATACGGCTGGTGGCTAACGGCTACAATGACGCCATCGTAATCATCACGGACTTCGGCGGCGGGCGTGAGGCGGAACCCGTACTCGTGGTGCAACTCGTCGGAGCTGGCATGCGGGTCGACAATATCGACGTTTACGGAGAAGTTTTTTAGCTCCTGGATGACGTCGGCCACTTTCGAGTTACGAATGTCTTCCACGTTTTCCTTGAAGGTGGCCCCCATTACCAGCACGCGGCTACGAGCTACGTCTTTACCCTGCCGAATCATCATCTGCACCGTTTTGCGGGCTATATAGGCCCCCATGTTGTCGTTGGTGGTGCGGCCGCTCAGAATAACCTTGGCATCATAGCCCAACTCTTTGGCCTTGTATGTCAAGTAATAAGGGTCGACGCCGATGCAGTGTCCACCCACCAAGCCGGGCGAAAACTTCAGGAAGTTCCACTTGGTACCGGCCGCTTCCAGCACCTCGTAGGTGTTGATGTTCATTCGGTCGAAAATCATCGACAGCTCGTTCATCAACGCAATATTGACGTCGCGCTGGGTGTTTTCAATGATCTTGGCGGCTTCGGCCACCTTGATGCTGCTGGCCCGGTGCACCCCGGCTTTCACTACCAGCTCGTAAGTTTTGGCAATGCAGTCCAGCGACTCGTCGTCGCAGCCCGCTACCACTTTCACGATGCTGGACAGCGTATGCTCTTTGTCGCCGGGGTTGATGCGCTCGGGCGAGTAGCCCACCTTGAAGTCTTCGTGAAATTTCAGGCCTGACAGTTTTTCCATTACCGGAATGCAATCGTCTTCGGTGCAGCCGGGGTATACGGTGCTTTCAAACACCACATAATCGCCTTTCTTCAGCACTTTGCCTACCGAAGTGGATGCGCCAAGCAGCGGCTTGAGGTCGGGCTGCGCGTGCTCGTCGATGGGCGTAGGCACGGCTACCACGTAAAAGGTGGCTTCCCGCAGCACCTCCAGCGAGTCGGTGAAGGTAATGTCACAGCCTTCGAAATCCTCGGGCTCCAACTCGCCGCTCGGGTCGATGTGGTTGCGCATCATCTCCACGCGCTTGGCATTGATATCGAAACCAATTACTTGCAGTTTACGGGCAAATTCGAGGGCAATGGGCAAGCCCACATATCCAAGACCAATAACGGCCAATTTTGCTTGTTTCTGAATAAGTTGCTCGTACACAGAGTAGGGTCTTAGGATCTTAAACTAATATTCTTTCCAGAAACTTTCACGAGTCGGATCCGACGCGACCAACCTGGCCGTCGGCTAGTACATATTGCTCCCCGCTTTCGGGACAAGTAGCGCGGCCAGCTTCGTTGAAGGCGAGCTGGTGACCGTGGGCGCTCATCCAGCCGCGCCAACGAGCCGGATTGCCATACACCAGTGCGTACGCCTGCACATCCTTGGTAACCACCGAGCCAGCTCCCACAAAGGCGTACTCGCCTAGCTGCACCCCGCACACAATGGTGGCATTGGCGCCAATGCTTGCTCCGCGCCCTATGGTTGTTGGCTGATACTCGTGCCGACGCACCACAGCAGCGCGGGGATTGAGGACGTTAGTAAACACGGCGGAAGGCCCGATAAACACGTCGTCGGCACATTCCACCCCCATGTACAAGCTTACATTGTTTTGCACCTTCACATTACGCCCTAATCGTACCCCATCCGCCACAAACACATTCTGACCCAAGCTGCATCCTTCGCCTAGCTCAGCACCAGGGCTGAGGTGGCAAAAGTGCCAGATGCGGCTACCTGCCCCAATGCGGCACCCGTCGTCGAGGACGGCGGTGGGATGCGCAAAGTAAGGCAACGTATCGGGCATAGGCGGGCGTTGGTTTTCAGCCCGCAAAGGTAGGGCTTTTAGAAGTTTACCGCGGAAATCGAGTTAAACTCTTTGAGTTTTCTCCTGATTTTCAACGTTTACCAGCCTTAAGTTTTTCTATTTCTCGAGTCTATCTTTTCAAGGGGCAATTGCTACTTATTTAGGTGCTATTTCCGCTACTAGCCGCCTACTAGTGCAAAGACGCCTACTGGCGTCTCGACGTGCGCGCCACATGCTCGGGTCCGGTCGTTCACCGCCGAGAAGCAAGCAGGTGTCTCTACCCCGATCGGTATCAAGGCGAACAGCTCCTCAGTTAGGCCAGGTAGCACGTACCATTCGCGCTTTATCGAATATATCGGGGCGGGCTGCTACGGCGGTGTAGCCCAATTCAGTTAGAAGACATACGGTCTCGGGGGCGTACTGCTCGTTGATTTCAAAGTACAGCTTACCTCCTAGCTTCAGGAGCGTAGTGCCTAGCATAGCAATGCGGCGGTAGAACAGCAGCGGGTCGTTGTCGGGCACGAACAGGGCCGTGGCGGGCTCGAAATTCAGCACATTGGGACGCAGCAGGGCCCGTTCGTTTTCCAGCACGTACGGCGGGTTGCTCACCAGTACATCCAAGGTGTGCGCCGCTATTCCCCGCGGACTTTCGTTTAGAATATCGACTTGTTGAAAGTCGATTTCGCAGCCGTAGCGCACGGCATTGCGGCGTGCCACGGCCAGCGCTTCGCTGGAAATATCCACGGCGGTAACCTGCGTAGGCTGCAAGGCGCGGCACAGCGCCAATGGAATGCAGCCGCTGCCCGTGCCCACGTCCAACACCGAATTCACCTGGCTGCATTCCTGAACGATGAGTTGCACCAGCTCTTCGGTTTCGGGCCGCGGGATAAGCGTGGCGGGTGTCACCTCCAGGGCCATATCCAGAAACCAAGCCTCCCCCAGCACATATTGCAGCGGCTCGTGGCGCAGCAGCCGGGCTTCTAAGGCGGGCAACTGCTCTTGCACTTCTTGCGGCACTACTTCCTGCGCTTGCATGCGGCGCTGCAACGGCGTGACGCCAAGCAGATGCTCTAGCACCAAACCAGCAATGCTGTTAGCTTCCGACGCCGGATAAATGGCTTCCAGCGACGAGGCAAGAGTAAGAGAAAGTTGGCGAAGCGTAGACATCAGGCGAAAGTAGCGGGAAATAGGTGCTGCACCGAGCACAGGGACGTCCGTTCTCAGCAACACCAATTGATGCTGAACCGGAAACCACAAAAAACCATAGGAAACCACACGACACTTGCTCCGCAAGTACGCCAAGCCAGCGCTTAACGTTACTTTCGCTTGTCCTATCCTCCCGCCCTCCCCATGCCCACTCCCTTCGATTACCTTATGATGCGTCGCGCCCTCGACTTGGCGCGGCTTGGCACCGGCTATACTCGGCCCAACCCCTTGGTAGGCTGCGTTGTAACGCACGAAGGCCGTATTATCGGGGAGGGGTGGCACCGGCAATACGGCGGCCCCCATGCCGAGGTAAATGCGCTAGCTGCCGTGGCCGATGAAGCGCTACTACCCCAGAGCCGCGTCTACGTGACGCTGGAGCCCTGCGCCCACCACGGCAAAACGCCGCCCTGCGCCGATTTGCTGGTGGCCAAAGGGGTGGCCGAAGTGGTGGTATGCAACCTCGACCCCAATCCGCTGGTAGCCGGCCGCGGCCTTGCAACGCTGCGCGCCGCCGGCATTCACGTCGAGACAGGCTTGCTGGAAGCGGAAGGGCGTTGGCTGAACCGGCGCTTTTTCACGTCGCAAGAGAAAAAGCGGCCTTACGTGGTCCTGAAGTGGGCCGAAACGGCGGACGGCTACTTAGCAGGTCCCTATTTTCAGCCGGTGCCCATCAGCGGAGACCTCGCGCGGATAGCCGTGCACCAGTGGCGGGCCGAAGAGCAAGCCATCCTGGTTGGTACCCGCACCGCCCTCCACGACAATCCGCACCTGAACGTGCGCGAGTGGCCCGGCCTTAATCCTACGCGCGTTGTTATCGACAAAAATCTAAGCTTGCCGCCTACGCACCATCTCTTCGATGGCAAGCAGCCAACCGTGGTGTACACCTACCGCGAAAAGACCAATAAACCCCATCTTGATTACGTGATGCTGTCAGAGGCCGAAGACTTGTTTCCGCAGATTCTGGGCAGTCTTCACCAGCGCAATGTGCAGTCGGTGCTGGTGGAAGGTGGTCCCACGGTACTGAACTCGTTGTTGAAAGATGGCCTGTGGGACGAAATTCGGGTGCTGCGGAGCCCCGGGCGGCTAGCTGGCGGCGTGCCGGCCCCGAAGCCCGGTCTTAGTGGCCTGCGCGAACACCGCCAGCTCGGCGACGACGAGTTGTTTGTGTATGTGAATAAATAACTGTCAGGAAGCCATAAGGTGGAGGTAGCAATACGAAGGAACCTTTGTAACCCTCGCTCATTATTTTGTGTTCTTTATTGCTACACTACCTTCCCAACTACGTACCCGGCGAAGCTGCTCGGATATTCTATTCGCCCATCCTGCTTGTTCTGGCGTCCGCTGGTCGAAGCAGGACGGACGATAAAATTTCCAATAGCCTCACCCTCAGCTAATATTCTTGAAATACAATGGCCGAAGAACTCACGCTTGATACCACTCTCACTAAAGCCGAGCAGTACCGCCAGCTTTTGCCTCAGATTGAAGCGCTGACAACCGGCGAGCCGGACTTAGTGGCCAACCTAGCTAACACCGTGGCAGCGTTACGGCAAGCCTTCGGTTTTTTCTGGGTTGGGTTTTATGTGGTGAAAGACAACGAACTAGTACTCGGTCCGTTTCAGGGCCCTATTGCCTGCACCCGCATTCGGCACGGCAAAGGCGTATGCGGCAGCAGTTGGGCCCAAGCCCAAACGCTGGTGGTACCCGACGTAGAGCAGTTTCCTGGCCACATTGCGTGCAGCTCGGAGTCGAAGTCTGAGATTGTAGTGCCCGTATTAAAAGACGGCGGCGTAGTGGCGGTGCTCGACGTGGACAGCGACCAACTCAACGACTTCGACCACGACGATCAGCAGGCATTGGAGCAGTTGATGACTCTAGCGGCGCGCTGGTTTTAACCTTCCTGCTTCTCGCTTCTTGACGATAGATGCGCAAAGTCGTTTTCTACGTGGCGGCTAGCCTCGATGGCTACATTGCCTCGCCCGATGGCTCGGTGGATTGGCTACCAGTCCCGCCGCCGGGCGAGGACTACAGCTATACCAACTTTATGGCTTCCGTTGATGCTACTCTGCTTGGCCGCACCACTTACGACCAGGTACTCACCTTTGGCGAGTGGCCTTACCCGGCGCTAACCAGCTACGTCTTCACCCACAATCCGCCACCAGAAACTGCCAGTGCATCCGTTGAGTTTGTGGTCGAAGATCCAGCTGAATTTGTTGCGAAGCTGCGGCAGAAAGCGGGAAACACTATTTGGCTGGTTGGCGGCAGTATGCTGGCAGCCCCATTGCTAGCCGCCGGGCTAGTAGATGAGGTGATGCTTTTTGTAGTACCTCGGCTATTAGGCACTGGCATCCCACTGTGGGGCCAGCAGGGCCATCCGCAGCCGCTCAAACTCCTGCGCACTCATACCTGGCCCGACGGCATGACGTTGCTTCACTACAGCCTCGTCTGAGACGCATGCAAATTGGCTACCGATAGTCGATAGCGCTGCTCTTCTGTTTGAGCTCTGAGTTGACCGCAAGCAGAGAACTACCCAGCCTCTTAGTAAAAAAGCAGCGTCACTGTCTTCAATAGTAGCGCTGCTTTTTTATTTCCCTACTCATTGCTCGAAAGTCGGGCTGCTGCAACCTGTTACCATCCAGCGTTTTGCTTGATATTGGGGTTGGTGTTCAGCTCGTTCTGCGGAATGGGGAAGTACGCGTGCTTGGCCGTGAAAAACTCTCGCCCAACCTTGTCGCTGTTCTTGATTTCCTGTTCCAAGATGCCCCAACGCTTCAAGTCATAGAAGCGCTGGCCTTCGCGGAAAAACTCCAACATGCGCTGGTGGCGAATTTCCTCCATCATTTGGGGATTCGACAAGCCAGCGGCCAGCGGCGCCAGTTTAGCGCGCGCCCGGATGCGGTTTACCAACGGATAGGCTTCCACTTGGCGATTTTGCATGGCCAAGGCCTCGGCGTAGAGAAGCAGAATATCAGCGTAGCGCAGTGCTTTTTCGTTGATTTCCGAGATGTAGATGCCCTCGTTGTTGTCGCGCCAGTTCTGGTACTTGCGAATCATGGAACTGTAGCCGAACACCAGCTTGAAGTCTTTGAAGGGCTTGTTGTAGTACATAGCGCCCGGATAATCCCATACCAGGGTGGCGTACATCCGGTCGTCGAAATCCCCGCCAACTGCTTTTTCCTTCTTGAACTCGTTGAAGATCTTGTCGGTCGGCGAAACCTCGAACCAGCCAGCCACTTCGGTAGGCGCAAATTCCTGCGCCGTAGTAACGCCGAGCGCCTCGTTGGCATTCTCCCCGGCCCAAGGCTGCGAACCGCCTACGTTTTGGTTCTGAATCTCGAACAACGACTCGGCATTGTTATCGGTAGCCTTGTTGAAGTTGTCTTCGAAATTGGAAACCAGCGCATACGTGAAGGGGGCCTTAGCCGCGCCATCGGGTTGGGCTAGCTGCTTGAAAGCAGCTTCGGCATCCGCCCATTTTTTCTGGTACACATACACTTTGCCTAAGTAGCCTAAAGCGGCTCCTTTGGTGGCGCGGCCCATCGAAGCGGCCGGATACGAAGTGGGCAAACCTGCTGCTGCCGCTTGCAAGTCGCTCACCGCCTGCGCCCACACATCCGCTTCCGGCGACTTGTCAACAAAGTATTCGGTCCGCGACGTTGGCACCTTCGTCACAATAGGTACATCCCCGAAGTTAATGGCGAGCAAAAAGTAATTGACGCCCCGCAGGAATTGCGCTTCGGCTACATACTGCTTTTTGGCTTCATCGGAAAGGGCAGCAGCCAGCGGTGCCTGCTCAACTATTTGGTTGGCCCGGAAGATGCCCGTATAAAAGCCCGTGAAAATAGAAGAAGGCGTACCCGTGGTGGGGTTGTTGGTGAAGGTAGACAGCTGGTATAAGTCCTTCACGTCGTTGCGAATAAAGAAATCGTCGCCCCGACCGTTGGTCAGCTCAATGCCCCGGACGCCGTAGTAGCCGTTGTTCACATCGTGGAAAACCTTGTAGGTCGCCGCTATGCCCGACATAAAATCGGCGTCGGTTTTCCAGAAGTTGGTTAGTACTACCGAGTTGGGGTTTACTTGATCCAGTTCTTCGGTGCAGGCCGTTAAGCTCAGCGCGACGAAGCAGGTATAGAGGATTCTTTTCATGATCGTGGGAATTTGGTCGTTAGAAGGACAGTTGCACACCAAGCAAGGAAGTGCGCGCCAGCGGATACGCTACGTGCGGAAAGTCCACCCCGCGGTCCAGGATGCCGCCGCCGGCCACTTGCCGGCCATCCCGGTCGGTACCGTTGTAGCGGCCCAAGTCGGGACTGAAGCCCGAGTAGTTGGTGACGGTGAACAAGTTGTCGAAGCTGATGTAGAAGCGGCAGCTGTTGATTTTAGCCGCCGACAGCACGCCTTTCGGGAGCGTATAGCCGAGCTGCAACGTGCGCAGGCGCAGGTACGAGCCACTTTCCAGAAACCGGCTGGAGGTCCGGCTATTCAGGTTGGGGTCGTTGATGACGGCGCGCGGGAAATCCGTGGGGTTATCTGGGGTCCAGGCGTTCAGCGTGGCCGGCGAGTAGTTGAACTCCAGGTTCATACCCTCCAAGTCCTCGCGCAACCCGTTGTAGATTTTGTTGCCGTAAGTTCCCTGGAAGAAGAAGCTCAGGTCGAAATTCTTCCACGAAGAGTTGGACCCGAACCCGTAGCTGAACTTGGGGTTTGGGCTGCCGCAGTACTGCCGGTCGTCTTGGCTGATGGTACCGTCGCCGTTGTAGTCCACAAACCGAATGTCGCCGGGCTTAGCGCCGGGCTGAATGAGCTGCCCTTCCACGCTGTGCGCGTCAATTTCTTCTTGCGAGTTGAAGATGCCGTCCGCCTTAATCAGGTAGAAAGCGCCCACTGGTCCACCGGCCTGCGTGATGGTAGCCGACTGACCATGGTGCGTGGGCTGGCCGCCCGAAATTTGCTGCGTACCCGTCCCCAGGAAGTCTACGTTGTTGTCGATGGCCGTGAACGTACTCGTGACCTGGTAGGTGAATTCGCCCACCTTGTTGTTGTACGACAAGGCGGCCTCCACCCCTTTGTTGGTAATCTGGCCGGCGTTAATGTAGGGCGCGTTGGCACTAGCGCCCGTGGTCAGCGGAACGGGCACTCGCAGCAGAATGTCCGAGTTGCGCCGGATAAAGTAGTCGGCCGACAGCCCCAGTTTGTTTTCGAAAAAGCCTAAATCAGTACCAATGTTGAAGGTCTTCGATATTTCCCACTTGATGTTAGGTGTTGCAAAAGTTGTCTGAATAGCTCCTGGCCACAGCAGTTGGCCTTGCCCCAGTACATAATTGGCATTTGACGTAATCGTCGGGTCATATTGATAATTATCAAACTCCTGGTTACCAAGAACGCCATAGCTAGTCCGCAGTTTCAAATTGCTCACGACGCCTTGCAGCGGCTGGAAAAAGGATTCGTTGACCACGTTCCAGGCCAGGGCCACGGCCGGGAAATTACCGTACCGGTAATCAGGGCTGAAGCGCGAAGAGCCGTCCCGCCGGAAGGTACCAGTCACCACGTATCGGTCATCGTAGGAGTATACCAAGCGCCCTAGCACTGAGACCAAGGCACTCTCAGTCATGCTGCTGCCACTGGCAATGTTTGCAGTGCCTGCATCTAGTACTTGAATACCGGAAGGCATGCCACTTTTCGAGCCACTTTGCACATCAAACTTTCTGTTCTGATACGTAAATCCAGCCAGGGCATTTAGGTTATGTTTACCAAATTCTTTGTTGTAGCTCAAGGTATGCTCCTGCAGAAAATACTCTATCTGACTTCTACTCTGGTAGAGGTCCGCATCTGCATTGTTGAACAGCGCGCCTACTTTGTAGGGGAAGGTGTAATCGTTGTGGGAGCCGAACGTGTTGGTATAGCCCAGGTTGAGTCGATACTTGAGGGCATCCACTATCGAGACTTCCGCATAGCCATTGAGAATAGCCGAGATAGTTCTGGTTTCCGGAACCTCCAGATTCAACTGCGCCACGGGGCTGGCAATGTTCACTACCTGCCCATAAGCGCCCCCATAGCCGCCCACGGCGGTTGGGTCGTATACCTGGAACACCGGAATCATCTTCAGGGCCGAGCCCACTGGGTTGCCGCCTTGGCCACCCCAGCCACCGGCCATGCCGCGCCAGTACTCGCGGGTTAGAATGATGGTTTCCCCAATCCGCACCCGGCCCTTGGTGAAGTCGGATTTCAAGCGCAAGTTGTAACGGTCGTAATCAGTCTTCTTCACGATGCCCTGCTGGTCGAGGTAGCCGCCCGACAAGTTGTAGGTGAAGTTTTCGCTGCCCCCACTGGCCCCAAGCGTGTAGTTCTGCATGGGCGCGGTCTGGTAAATTTCCTTTTGCCAATCGGTGCCCGCGCCCAGTGACTCCGGATTCTGGGCAATATCCAGCCGGGGCAAGCCAGCAGCATCGTGGGCCGTGTTGCTGACGGTGGCCCACTCCGAAGCATTCAACACGTCTATCTTCTTGGCTATTTGCTGCACGCCGTAGTAGGCGTTGAAGTCGATTCTGTTCTCGCCTTTCTTGCCGCCTTTGGTCGTAATCAGCACCACGCCATTAGCGGCACGTGACCCGTAGATGGCCGCTGCCGAAGCATCTTTCAGGATATCAAACGAAGCAATATCCGTGGGCTGAAGGTTGTTGATGTTGTCCACCTGCACCCCATCCACGATATAAAGCGGATCGTTGTTGTTGAGTGAGCCCGCACCCCGAACAATCACCCGCACACCCGAGCCCGGATTTCCTCCCGACGACTCGATTTGTACGCCTGCTATGCGGCCTTGAAGAGACTTCTGCACCGTATTTGTGCCTTGGGTGCGTATATCCTCGGCTTTCACCGTGGCAATAGCCCCGGTTACGTCTTGTCGGCGCTGGGTGCCATAGCCCACTACCACCACTTCGTCGAGTGCCTCCGTGTCGTTTTGCAGCGTAACGGTGAGGTCAGCACGCCCATTTACGGCCACTTCCTGATTAGCGAATCCAATCGATGAAATCACCAGCGTAACATTGCCATCAGGCAAATTGAGGCTGAAGCTGCCCGTTGCGTCGGTAGCAGTGCCTACAGTGCTGCCTTTTACCACCACGGTAGCCCCCGGAATCGGCTCATTGTTCGGGCCAACCACACGACCTCGTACGGGCACTGGCGTTGCTGTTGAATTATCGTAGACCGGTAATGTCTCCGCCAAAGCAAACGATTGTGCAAAAGTGCATAGGCTTTCCTCTGCCCTCAGGCGTTCGGCATGGCTTCGAGCCAAAGCATTTGGCACCAAGCTTTCGGCAACTACCAAATCGGGTTTGGGAATGCAGACAAGCAAGAGCGAAAACAACTTAGGAAAAGTAGAGTTGGCCATAGAAAATTACAGTAATTTTTGTGGGCAAAAGAGAAAATACCTCGCTGAAAAACAGCAGGTTAATGACATACTACCTTTAATCAGACGATCGAGAAAACAACAGTAATTCCAGCATTAAACCTCTTTGTCATATGGTGATGAACCGCGTTCTAATGGGGTGGAAACTGCAACTAAACCATCTGCTGCACTTACCTCTCGCCACGTAAATACGAGAGGCTACTCCGTCCTTTCTTCCAGTATAGCATAACCTGTGTGGAACGCTCAGCTTGCAGCATGTGCAAACGATTGAATAAATCCTCGAGGCTTATGTCTTTACGTCATTAAAAATCCTAACAGCACCAGGAGTTCACAACCTCAATCAAACCCTACAACTGCAACGGCTACGCAGGTGCACCATAACTCTATCAATCCGCCAATGAAACCATTTATCACGGCACTATCCAAGCTCTTCAGTTAAAGATTCTATTCTGATTTCAATGCTTCCTTAGTTCAAACCTGTCGTTCGAAATAGCTCAGCAGTAGACTCAGTATCACGGCAAGACAGAGTAACCTCGCAATTCATTGGCTTTAAGTCAGGCCACGTTTGAGCTAGTATTCATATCAAAATCCTTATCCCGGGCTGTTGAGGTAAAGCAACAAAGGCCTGACAACCCACCATGTGATGAGTTGTCAGGCCTTTGTTGTTGAACTCTAAACGCTTGAAATAGAGAGAAGCACGCGTTGCGTGCTTCCCTGTACTTTGTAGGCTAACAGGCTGCTAAAACAGGCTCGGTGCTTCGGTTTTTAGCTGCGCAATAACCGTTTGGCCACCCTTCACTTTCTCGCCGAGTTGTACCTTAATTTCTGTATCGATGGGCACGAAAATATCAACGCGCGAGCCAAATTTGATGAAGCCGAACTCTTCGCCTTGGCTTACTTCGTCGCCCTCGTTCACATACCACACAATGCGCCGAGCCATGGCGCCGGCAATCTGGCGAAACAATACCAACGGGCCCGCTTCGCTTTCCACAACCACCGTAGTCCGCTCGTTTTTGGTGCTGCTCTTGGGGTGCCAGGCCACTAAATAGTTGCCCGGATGATATTTAAAGTAACGTACGATTCCCGAAATCGGGTTGCGGGTGATGTGCACGTTGATGGGCGACATGAAAATGCTGATTTGCTTACGCTCGTCATCGAGATACTCCGACTCATGTACGTTTTCTATCACCACCACTTTGCCGTCGGCGGGGGCCGTAATCAGGTCTTCGTGGGTGAAAAGGCGGCGGGCTGGGCTCCGGAAAAACTGGAGCAGCGTCAGGAATACAATCACCGAAACGCCAGCAAAAATCTGGTTGAAAGTGACGTGACGTGCATTCACGCGAAACAAAAGCAGATTAACAGCCAGCAACCCTAGCAGCGTGAAAAACAGGATACGTCGGCCTTCTTTGTGAATCTTCATAAATCACTGATTTGCGCTGAATTTCTTGACTTCGCTGATACAGACGCTCTTTTCAATCACTGATTTGCGCTGATTGTTTTGATGTAGCTGGTACAGACGCTTTGTTGGGAACATGAACTTGCAAGCCTTAATTCCTTAGTTATCGAGCCCGGCATACCTCTTGCTGAACTATACAAAGATAGCCCGAGCCACCGGCCCGGGCTATCGGCAAGCAAATATAGCGGGTTCACAGAAACGCTAACGGCTAGCTGCCAACAACGCTGCAACCAAACAAACGAGTAGGCTAGAAACCGCCGCGGAACTTATACGTCTGTGCTACTTTATCGATGGCCACCACGTAGGCAGCAATACGCATCGGCACTTTATATTTCTGCGACGTAGCGTATACTTTCTCGAAAGCATCCGACATAATTCGGTCGGCGCGCTCGGTTACCATCTCCTCGGTCCACTTGAAGCCTTGGCGGTTTTGCACCCATTCGAAGTACGAAACGGTTACGCCACCGGAGTTGGCTAGAATGTCAGGCACAACCATAATGCCTTTCTCGTTGATGATGGGGTCGGCGGAAGCGGAAGTGGGTCCGTTAGCGCCTTCCACAATCAGCTTGGCTTTGATGTCGTGCGCGTTGTGCTCGGTGATGACGTCCTCGACGGCCGCGGGCACCAACACGTCTACATCAGTGGTGAGCAGATCATCAGCGTTTTCCATCAGAACGGCGCCCGTGAAGCCATCGAGACGGCCTTTGTGCGCGTTTTTATAAGCTACTGCATCGTCGATGTTGATGCCGGCCTCGTTCCAGTAAGCGCCGCTAATGTCGGAGATGCACTTGATGCGCACGCCTTGCTCGGAGAGAAGCTTAGCGGCCCAAGTACCTACGTTGCCGAACCCTTGTACGGCCGCCGAAGCTTGCTTGGGGTCCATACCGAGCTTCTTCATGGCCGCCAGCGCCGATACCATTACGCCGCGGCCCGTAGCCTCGGTGCGGCCCAACGAGCCCCCCATTACCAGCGGCTTACCCGTAACGACCGCCGGCGACGTGGCGCCTACCGTCTTCGAGAATTCGTCCATCAGCCACGCCATTTCGCGGGGGCCAGTGCCCATGTCGGGTGCCGGAATGTCTTTATCAGGACCGAATACGTCTTTCATGGCCATGGTATAGCCGCGGGTCAGACGCTCAATTTCCCCGGCACTCATGGTAGTAGGCTCGCAGATGATGCCGCCTTTGGCGCCGCCGTAAGGCAAATCCACGACAGCGCATTTCCAGGTCATCCAGGCAGCTAGGGCCTTTACCTCGTCGAGGTGCACGTTTTTATCGTAGCGGATGCCACCTTTCGACGGCCCGAGGATGGTGTTGTGAATGACGCGGTAGCCTTCAAAGACACGCACCTTTCCGTTGTCCATCGTAACGGGAATGTGCACAATTACCTGCTTGTCAGGCGCTTTCAGCACTTCATAGGTTTCATCATCGAGACCAAGAATTTCCGTGGCCACGTTGAAACGTGACATCATTGATTCGAGGGGATTTTCGCGGTCCACAAGGGGAGCCGGCTCTTTGTACACCGTGGTGGCAGCCATACGTGTAAGGGTAAGGGGTTGGGGGTGGGGAAGAAATAAAAACGGCAGCTATTAGCGGTGGGATGCAACAGCCGCGCGCGAGATTTAACGGGTCAAAGGTAGTGGGTTTAGCACATACGAGAGGCGAACCGCCGAGGTGCAAGAAACCCTTGTTAAGGTCCTATGAAGTGCTATAAAACTCAACGAAACGGCCGCGGCTGCTTTGAAACAGAAAGCAATTCCGCTAGCCCGGCTCCAAGAACCGTGCTGAAAAATTTATGGCGTCCCGTTTTTATCTCAACATCAGTTGCAGCAGCGCCAGTACTGGCAGAATAAACAAAAAGGCATCGAACCGGTCGAGCAATCCACCATGGCCGGGCATAATTCTGCCCGAATCTTTTATCCCAGTGCTGCGCTTAAGCATAGACTCGGCTAAGTCGCCGAGCGGACCGAACACCGCTACCGCACCTGCTACCACTAGGCGGTATGCAACGGAAAGTTCGGGTAGCAAGTACCCCATGGCCCACCCCATAGCCAAGGTCAGCAGGAAGCCACCCACCGCGCCTTCCCAGGTTTTGCCCGGCGAAATCTGAGGAGCCAATTTGTGCTTACCGAACGTCTTGCCGGCCGCGTAAGCCCCAATGTCAGACGACCAAACCAGCAGCAGCAAGGCCAAGATGCGGCGGTAATCGTAGCCGGTTGGCCCACAAGCTACTAGATTCAGAAAGCTCATGGGCAGACTAACATAGAACAACCCCAACAGATTGATACCAACGTTAGTAAAAGGATTTATTTGTTGATTTTTTCGGGGCCACGCGTACATCTCACGCAGAATCAGAATAACAGGCAGTAAAATAACGACGCCTACTACGACGAATCTTGCCGGGAAAAACTCAAGAGCAACTTTCGGCACTGCCCCATCAGCTACATAAGCAAACAACGTGTTGCCGAATACGCCTGCAAAAATCAGCAAACTAATGCCGCCACCTAGCAGAGCCGCTGGCTTGTAGCCCGCCACGCGCATCATGCGGTAGAACTCCCACAACATCCGCATCTGCACGAGCCCAAAGAACAGGGCGAACGTCCAGGCGCTGTACCACACGCAAAACAGCAGCATCGCCGCTCCAATGGCCGCGAAGATGATTCGCTGAGTGAGGTTCGACATGGGCTTTTTACCCGGCGCGGTGGGTTCGGGGGAGGCAGTAGGGGCGGAGATTTCGGACAAGGGGAATCGAGGTTGCGGGTTGGTTGAAATTGCTCGCTGCTGGTTGCTCGCTAAACGCGTTAGCGGCCCGTTGACTAAGCACTGGAAATCAACGCAAGCAAACAGTACGTATGCTAGAGCTCCTCGCTAGCTAGCAAAAAGCAGCCCGAAACTAACTCTTAGTTACGTCTACCCCCTCGTGGTTGATGGTGCGACCAATGATAGGAGTTGTTCGAACAGTGTGAGCGGCCACGCCACCACCACTAAGGGTGCGCAACTGAGTAGGGAGCGGATCCGGAGTGGGGCGCCGGGTGTCGTGGTAGAGTTGCCAGAGCAGGGCTCCGGTCAGGAGCAGCGACAGCAGTTGCAGCCACCAAGGCAAAGCTTCGGTGGAATCGGGGTCGAAGGTGGCAGTGGTTAAAAGCTGGCGCTGCTGCAAATAGAGCAGCACGATCTGAAAGCCATTCTGGGTGAAGTGGGCCGCCATAGGCACCAAAATATTACCGCTCCACTCATATAAGTACCCGAGCACCAAGCCCAATACAAAGCGGGGCACAAAACCAAAGAACTGGAAGTGAATAGCGCTGAAAATAGTTGCTGCCAACCATACACCTACGTGCCGGGAGTTGAACCACTGCACTAAGTTGCGCTGAATCACGCCCCGAAATACCAGTTCTTCGCTGACGGCCGGCACCACCGCAATAACGAGCAAACCAACCATAAACCGCCCGAACGTAGTGAACTGGGTCAGGTATTTGGTGAGCGTCTGCGCCCGGTCTTCTAACTCGCGGGCATCTTTCTCGAAGCTCTGTAAAAAGCCCGGAAAATGCGCTTTCGCATTCCATTCCACCAGCCCCGACATGAACGGTACACTCAGCAGGATGATACCGGCTGCCAGCAACAGCCACTTAGATGGCACCGGACGGCGCGGCGCAAAATAATCCTTCCAGGAATAGCCCGTTAGGAGTGGCAGCGCCAAGGCCGCGCCGCCAAAACAGACAAACAGGAACACGCCCTGCGTAAGCATTGAAACACCCCAGCCATTGGCGTACGTATCGGGTTTGTTGGTTACGTTGCCAATTTCCAGCAGCCCCACGCCGAACAGCAGATTGCTGAACACCGCCATCAGAAAGCCTGCCACACACGCGGCCAGCAGCATCAGCCCAACTAGCAGCAGCAAGTTGGCAAAGGGGTGCAAACGGCTGGACACGAAACCTTTCATCTTTATTAGTGCTTAGTGCGTTGTGCTCGGTACGCCGCCGGTAGTGCCTGCTGCGTGAGTCCGGTTTAGATACTACTCGAAAAACGACCTGAGTTCTGCGCAGTGTATATGTCGTAAATTTGCGCAAAATCCGCTAACCTTTTTTATCCGTGGTACACATCCGCGACCTTGCTCTGCCCGATTTCCCGTTGTTGCTCGCGCCCATGGAGGACGTGTCGGACCCGCCCTTCCGGGCCGTGTGCAAAGCCAACGGGGCCGATTTAATGTACACCGAGTTTATTTCCTCGGAAGGCCTGATCCGCGACGCCGCCAAGAGCCGCAAAAAACTTGACGTGTTCGATTACGAGCGGCCCATTGGGATTCAGCTATTCGGCTCCGACGTGGCGACGATGGGCGAGTGCGCCCGCATCAGCACCCTGGCCGGCCCCGACCTCATCGACATCAATTATGGCTGCCCCGTTAAGCAAGTGGCCTGCCGCGGCGCTGGTGCCGCCTTGCTGCGCGATATTCCGAAGATGGTGGAAATGACTTCGGCCGTGGTACGCGCCACGCACTTACCCGTGACGGTGAAAACACGCCTTGGCTGGGACGATTCGACCAAGAACGTGGAAGACGTAGCCGAACGGTTGCAAGATATTGGCATCGAGGCGCTTACTGTACACGGCCGCACCCGCGTGCAGATGTACAAGGGTGATGCCGACTGGCGCCTGATTGCCAAAATCAAGGAAAATCCGCGCATCCGCATTCCTATCTTCGGCAACGGCGACATCGACTCGCCCCAAAAGGCCGTGGAGTATAAAAACCGCTACGGTGTGGACGGCGTCATGATTGGTCGGGCCAGCATTGGCTATCCTTGGATATTTCGGGAAGTGAAGCACTACGTGGCAACCGGCGAGTTGCTGGCTCCGCCCACGGTGGAGGAACGCGTGAATATGTGCCGTATGCACTTCGCTAAAAGCATCGAGTGGAAAGGCCAGCGGGTGGGCATCTTCGAGATGCGCCGCCACTATGCCCAATACTTCCGCGGCCTCGAAGGCGCCAAAAGCTGGCGCATGCGCCTCGTCGAAACCGACTCCGTGGAAGAAGTTCACGCCATTCTCGATGAAATTATTGCTGCCGAGCCTGTCTTGGTGGGGTAAGTCATTGTCTTCTATCAGTATAAAGGAACGACCTGCTGAAGGTGCCGAAGCATCTGCTGTACTGATGCTGAGTTACCGATCAGACAATAGCACGCCAGATGCTTCGGCACCTTCAGCAGGTCGTCCTGTAGGTTCCTCCCCTTCCCCTATGCCCACCTCTCCCGCCCCAGCCGTTACCACGGCGCCTACTTCGCCGACCGTTTCTCTTCCCCCACCCCACCGAATTCCAGCTTCGGCTTGGGGGTTGTTGGTGGTGCTGGCCAGCATTTGGGGCACGTCTTTCATCTTGATGAAGAAAGGCTTGGTGGTATTTTCGGCGCTGGAATTGGGGGCCGCCCGCGTGAGTGTGGCCGCATTGCTGTTGCTACCTTTTGCCTTGAAGCACCTCAGCAAAGTAGACCGAGGCCGTTTTAAGTGGCTGCTGCTCAGCGGTGTGGTAGGCACTCTGATTCCAGCTTTTCTGTTTGCTTACGCCGAAACCCGGCTTGCCTCGGGATTAGCAGGCGTGCTTAATGCGCTTACCGTAGTGTTTACGCTGGTAGTAGGAGCGGCCTTTTTTGGGCAGAAACTAACGGGGTTGCGGGTGCTGGGCATTGTGCTTGGCTTGGTGGGCACCGTGGTGTTGATGCTGCTAGGCGGCAGCGGCGGTGAGGCCACGCCTACCGGCGAAGGCAATGCGTGGTACGGCCTCTACATTGTGTTGGCTACCCTGGGCTATGGCGTGAGTGTGAACATCATCAAGCAACACTTCCACGGTATTCCGGCGCTGGCCGTCACGAGTTTGCTGCTGCTCTTCATTGGTGGGCCGGCGTTGGCATTCCTACTATTCGGCACTGGCTTCTTGCATAAGCTAGCTTCTGTGCCGGGTGCTTGGCCAGCCTTCGGCTACATTGCCTTGCTAGCCACCATGAGCACAGCCGTGGCAATGGTGCTCTTCAACAAGCTCATTCAAAGCTCCACTGCCCTGTTTGCATCCTCCAATACCTATCTAATTCCGGTAGTCGCTCTAGGTTGGGGCCTGCTCGACGGTGAGGACTTCAACCTCTGGCATCTACTTGGCATGGTGATTATTCTAGTCAGCGTGGCCATCATCCACCGGGCTAAGTAAGTTGTTGGTTGCGAGGAAAAAGACCGTCATGCAGAGGCGCAGCTGCAGCATCTCGCTCGTGTAGTAATGTTATTTACCACTCTAGCAAGATGCTGCGGCTGCGCCTCCGCATGACGGTCTTTTTATAGCATAGCAGGCCTTTACATGAGCTACGCCGTCAAAGCGGCGCCGTTCTTCTTGTGCAGGTAAGCGTTCTGGTTGTGCTCGATGGCGCCTTTCGGTAGCCA